>NZ_BAAFZI010000024.1:0-36506 GCF_045862175.1 Lacticaseibacillus salsurae
AAAGCAAAGCTACACGCAAAAAAGCACTGAGCAAGTCCCTTCCAATCATTGAGACCGTTATTCCGTGTGATGATGAGCAGTGTCCTCAAGGACATGTACTTGAAGTCGCGGGCAAACGCTTTGTTCGTGAGGAAGTCGTCATCATTCCTCAAGTGATCTATCGGCATCAGATCTACGAAGAAGTCAAAAAATGCGCGACCTGCGCTAAACAAACGGATCATACTCAATTCTTCCAAGGTCACGCGCCACGGCCGTTAATTGCCCACAGTTTGGGGTCTGCCTCAATGGTCGCCACCATCGCATACAACAAGTACGGCTTGTCCTTACCACTTTATCGACAAGCCAAGGAATTTAAGCGTGCGGGGGTCGATCTTCCCGAAACCACTTATGCGAACTGGATGACCAAAGCATCAGTGGTCGTCCAACCAGTGGTGAATCTCATACGGGAACATTTGGTGGCGCAGCCGTTCTTACAAGGTGATGAAACGCCATATAAGGCGATCCGTGACCCACGTAAATCCGGGCGGTCGCATGGCTATATGTGGGTGATGCGCTCGGTGCAATCATCAAATGAACCTGGCGTCTATTACGCGTATGATGCCACACGCGCCGGAGCGTTCGCTCAAGAATTGTACGAAGGCTTCTCTGGCGTACTCCAGTGTGATGGCTATTCAGGCTATAACAAGCTTGATGATGCGATCACCCGCACTGGATGTATGGCGCATGTTCGACGCAGATTCTATGACGCCGCTGTGCACTTGAAAAACGGCATCGAAGACTCGGTACCGTTGAAGTTGATCGACACCATGTTTATGTTGGAGCGACAAGTTCAGCATGCGCCGGCGGGAGAACGCCAAGCTTTTAGAATAAAGAACATCGCTCCGCTCATGAAAAAATTCTGGGCATGGATCGATGGCCTCACTGCGCTGCCAAAAGGCGCATTGGGAAGAGCGGTGAAGTATGCCCAAAATCAGCGGATCTATCTTGACCGGCTCATGGACTACGGCGAGATCGACTTTAGCAACAATGCGACTGAGCGCAGCGTCAAAGACTTGGTGATCGGACGTAAGAACTACTTATTCAGTACCAGTGTCGATGGTGCCGAAGCAAATGCGAACCTGATGACTTTGTGTGAGACTGCCAAGGCCAATCAGTTGGATGTATTCAAGTATTTGAAGTGCTTATTTGAAAAGCTTCCACAGATACCAGAATTTGAACTGAATGAAACCACGCTGGCGCCATACTTGCCATGGAACATTAGTCTGGACTAGCAATAGAAAATCGGGCCAAGACACATCATAGAGATGTGCCTTGACCCGATTTTGGCGTTATGAACGTGTGGTTATCTCCTGCTTACGGACTAGAGCCAACATTCTCCATTAACGAAACAGTTAAATATTGGTTGTTGTCAGCGTCCATGGCCACTAAGAACCCGTTTTGTTTGCCATCAGTGTCTTGTTTGAGTTTCAACTCGGCAGTACCGGTTTTGGCAGCAATGGTGTGGCCGGTAATGGCTAACCCATGCGCCGTACCAGTTGCGTCAGAAACCACATGCGTCAACGCGGTTTTCACGGCATTGGCGTCGCTTTGATCAAATACTGTGGTGCGCGTGGCCGCTTGGTTTTTGATCAAGGTTGGCTGTTGCATCACGCCGCCATTGGCGATACTGGAATACATCGCAGCTTGTTGGATCGGAGACAATAACAATTGGCCTTGGCCATAAGCGGTATCAGCCAATAAGGTATCTGAAGCCAATTTACCGGAATTGGAGATCTGGGCTTTGCCTTGGTGCAGCGGCAAGGACGCTTGAGTCTTAAACAAAGGTTCGAGACCTTTCAAATACGCGTCAGCGCCCATTTTTAAAGCAGTTTGGGCAAACCAGATATTATCAGAGTTGACCAACGCTTGGGTCATATTTTCCGGGCTGGCGTCTACTGTGCGCGTGACTTTGTAGGTGCCCCAGCTTGAATTTTCCTGCCATTTCAACCCGCTGATCGCTTTGGTGGTGTCAGTGGTGATGGTTTTGTTTTGCAAGGCGATCGCCGCAGTCAACATTTTAAACGTTGAACCAGGCGCGTACCGCTGGGTAAAGCGGCTGACAAAAGGCAAAGATTTGTTGTTGGCATAGGCGTCATAGTCGCTTTGTGAGATCCCGTTAACGAATTTGTTCGGGTCATAACTTGGCGCACTGGCCAAAGTCAACAACTCGCCAGTTTGCGGTGCCATGGTGACCACTGCGCCTGGTTGATTGTTTAACGCGGCATAAGCGGCTTTTTGCTTCGTGGCGTCGATCGTCAAGGTCAAGTCTTTGCCAGCTTTAGCTTTGGTTTTCAACAACACGGTGGCTTGTTTGCCATGTAAAATGTATAACTCTCCGCCATCAGTGCCGCGCAGGCGTTGGTCTTCGGTTTGTTCCAAGCCGGCTTTGCCGACTTGCGAATCCGCCGTCAAAGTCGGGGTTTTCTTGATATCGTCGGCGGTGGCATTGCCCACATAGCCGATGAGTTGCGCCGCCGCTTCACCTAGTGGATAAGTGCGACTGCCGATGGTTTGATAATTGGTGCCTGTCAGCGTCGGCGTGGCGGTGACGACTTTCACTGGGACAAAAGTGTCCTTGGTGACCCAGCTTTGGTTCAACAAGGTTTCTAAGCTGGCCAATTTCACGTTCCAAGCAGTGGCGATTTTTTGTAAATTGGTGGTGCGAGTGCTGCCAGTGCCTAATTGGCTGGGGATCAATCCGGCTTGGATCACAGTGCCATTTTGAGCCAAAAGCTGGTGGTTGCGATCGTAGATTTGACCGCGAGTGGCGGGGATGGTGGTGAGCTGCAAGGTGTCTTCCCCGCTCATTTGTGGGAACAACATTGCCGGGGTCCAGTGCACTTTCCAAGTGTTGCCAGTTTTATTAATAGTGGTTTCGTAATTTTGTGGTTTCAACTTGCCGATCTTCGTTTGCATCGTGGCTGAAAAGCTCAGCGTGGCATAAGTGCCTTGAACTTTGCCAACTTTCAGGTGGGAGATCTTGATGGCGCTGGCCCCAACGCGATCAAATACCGCTTGGTTGCGGGCGATCAAAGCTTTTTTGGTGTAGTTATTCGGCAAGTCTTTGAGGTTGACAGCATCAGCGAGTTTGGCGTAATCGCGTTTGGCAAAAGCGTGGGTGTACTGCGCGGCAGTTTGTTGCACCGCCACATTTTGAACATGGTGTTGATAAGCGCGTACGCCGAAAAATCCGCCTGCGATCACCACCACAGCGCCGGCTGCGGCGATCAAGAGCTTCTTTTGCATGGGATGGCCCTCCTTGGTTGATAAGGCCATTATACCTTAAACCACAGGGATAACTTTCACCAATAAAAATGACACTTATCCACTGTGGATAAGTGTCGTCAAGGGGCTTACACTTGAGTAGAAAGCAGGTGAGCAAATGGAGATCATGCCAATACGCATTTATCGCCATGATCAACCGCGTGGCTTGCGGTTGTTAGTTGATCGCGTTTGGCCGCGCGGCGTGTCAAAAATCAATGCGGCGTTAGATGATTGGGCCAAAACCATTGCCCCAAGTACCGAGTTGCGCAAATGGTTTGGCCATGACCCAGAGAAATTTGCTGAATTTACCACGCGTTATCGCCAAGAACTGGACAACAATCCGGATACGCCGGCTTTTGTGGCCCAAGTCGCCGCCAGCCAGCAACCTGTTTTATTGCTGTTTGGCGCCAAAGATGAAGCCCACAATAATGCCGTGGTGTTGAAAAGTTATCTCGACGAAAAGTTATCCACACGGGGATAACTCCAGCAGTTTTCGCCGAGCATCAAAGCGCCTCGAAACCACGATTCGATCGTGGCTTCGAGGCGTTTTGTGAGTTTATTGATGCCGGTTGAACCAATCCAGCACGGCATCTAAGCGCTCCAGGCGCAAATTCGGCAAGCCGGTGCGCGATAGATCATGGTTGCTATCAGGAAAACGCAGGAATTCAACTGGTGAGCCTTGCATTTTCAATGCGGCATAGAATTCTTCGCTTTGGCCGATCGGCACGCGCAAGTCGTCTTCTGAATGCATCAACAACAGCGGCGTGTGAGCATTTTGCACATGGGCTAGCGGACTTTGTTGCCACCAAGCATCGCGGTGGCTGCCGTCGAGTTGGTATTGGCCCAATTCCAAGTTCCCAAAGAAATAGCCAATATCGCTGGTGCCAAAAAAGCTCAACCAATCACTGATGGCGCGCTGTGACACGATAGCGGCAAAGCGATCGGTATGCGTGACCATCCAATTCGCCATGAACCCACCATAGGAGCCACCAGTCATATAAAGATGATCCGTATCGATGGTGGGATCCAGCTTTAAGCCAACGTCCAAGGCGGCCATTAAATCTTGATAGTCTTCGCCACCATAATCGGCTAAGTTGCCAGCTAAAAATTCGCGCCCATAAGTGGCACTGCCGCGCGGATTGGTAAAGATCACGCCAAAGCCTTGAGCGGCAAATACCTGCAATTCATGGAAAAAGATATCCCCATAAGCCGCATGCGGGCCGCCGTGAACGGATAAAATCGCTGGGTGCTTTTGCGATGAGGCGACAGGCGGCAAATACCACCCATGGATCTCAAAGCCAGCGCGCGTGAAGCTGAAAGCTTGTGGCGTTTGCACCTGATGCGCTTTTGACCAGTTGGCATTCAAGTCGGCAACTAACTGTTGACCATGCCACAATTGACTTGGCGTGGTGAAGTTGGTGTAAGTGTAAACCACATCTTGGCCAGCGTTATTGAAGTCACTGATCGACCCAGCCGGCGTGTCGAGTTGCTGCCAATGTCCTTGCAAGTCGCTAGTGGCCAAAAAGACTTGACCGGCATCACTATATAAAAACATCACCTGGTCATTGTCGACAAAGCGTGCGGCAATATTGGCCAAGTTTTGTTGGCTGTCGGCGACGGTCCAGTTCCCCACTTCTGGCGCGTCGGTGAAGATCTCTTGATAGCTGCCGAGGTTTCGGTCGTAGATCATCAACGTATCAGCCAACGCAGTGCCGTCGCCGGGATCGCCGACGAACAATAATTTCTGCCCATCAGGGGAAAAGGCCAAGGCTCTGGCGCTACCGGTCACGATCGGCGTGGCTTGATTGGAGGCCAGATCAAATAATGCAGTGGTCGTCGCCGGACTGTGATCGCCGTTAAAGTGATCATCAGGTTCAAACGCCAATGCCAAGGCGTCTTTTGTGGCTGCCACTAACTGAAAGGCCGTGCGGCTTTGGTAGACCACGCGTTGTTTTGCCGCTGCCAGGCCTTGATAAAATAAGGTGGTTTGGGTATTTTCTGGGCGTAAGCCATGGCCATTATCTTGAATGTGCAACCGCGTCAAGCGCGTGGCATGCGGGAATTGGGACGCTTGCGCCAAGCTTTCATGGGTTTGGATGTACCAACCTAAGCCAGCGTCATCCCACAAAAAGTGTTCGACGCCAGATTTGACCCAAGAGCGCTGGATCGCCGGCTCCCCTAATAAACTTTGGGTAAAGATCTGCGTGGTACCATCTGTTGCTTGGCTTAAAAAGGCCAATTGGTCATGGGACCATTGCGGATCGGTATCATGTTGCTGGTCGAACCCCAAGCTCACTGCTGCTTGGCCATCAGGGTAATAGGCCAACGTCCTTTGATAGGTGTTGGTTTTGGCATCAAGCCAATTGTCAACGGCAATCACGCCGCCTGAAACCAATAAAGGTTTGGAAAAAGTGTGTAACGCAAATAAATCAGTCGTGGTGATCCGCATAAGTGACCTCCTGTGAATTTTTATAATCAAATTCTAATCTTTTCGCCGCAACGATACAAGCCCCCAGCCGATCATCAGCGTCAAGCTTAAGCCGATGCCAACTTCACTGAAGGTGTGTGCAAAGCCCACTTGGTCGATGCGCCAACCCAGTAGTGGAAACAAACCGATCATCGCCAAAGAAAAGAGCAGCGATGCGACAGATAATAACGTGGCGCGCTGAGAGCTAGGAATGCGGTCATTGTAATACACGTTGAAAATCGGTGGCAGTAACGCCGACAACGCGTAATTGAGCAAATATAACCCCACCAATAAACCGCTGGTATTCAACCTCGCTAGCAAAAAGGTGACGCATAAACTTCCAGCCAAGGCGATCAACACCTGACGCTTGGCATGTTTCAATACGCGTGGGGCTAAGCGAATGGCAATGATCGCCGTTACTGAAGCACCCGCTAAAGCCGTGGTGATCAGCCAACTTGGGAAGTGCCGCACTTGCATCACTTGTTGGAAATAATAGAAAAACCCAGTGGTCAACGCCGAAAATACGGCATCAAAGCTCATCAGTGCAAACAGCCGCCGGTCATTGGTCAACACTTGCCAAGCAGCGGTGATGATGGTTTTGATCGTGGTTTGATCGGCTTGCGGCTGGTGCGTTGCGGGTTCTATTAACTGCGAAACCACCAACATCGCCAATACTGCCAGCCCGATGGCCAAATAATAGCTCCAAGCCAAATGCCCATGCACGAGTGAGCCGGCTAACAATAACCCGCCAGTCGCCGTCACTTCGATCACCGCGTTCATGACGCTGGTGGCATGCGGATAAACGTCTTCTTGCCCGTTGGCTTTCAGCGATTCGTAAACCAAGGCTTCTAAGGTGCCTGATTGTAAGTTATACGCCCAAGCCGACACCATAAAGCTCAAGGCAAACCACCAAAAGCCGCCTTGCCAAAGCATCATCGCGGCGCTGATCAACGCGGCGATACGCGACAAGATCAGCATGCGTTTATAGGTGAAGCGGTCGGCTAAAACGCCAGAAGGGACTTCAAATAAGAAACTGGCCATGTGAAAAATGCTTTCGCATAACCCCACCTGGACCAACGATAAGCCTAGTTGCGACAAGTAGATCACCCACAGCTGGGTGATACCGCAATAAGCCAAGAAACTGTAGGCGTAAGCACGCCATAATTGTTTGTGGATCGACATATTAAACTCCTCAGCCTGCAAAAAAATGCAGACAAAAACCCAACACACCGCAGCGTATTGGGTTTGCTAGGCGGTATGTTGCACAACGATCAACGATTTTAGGGCAGACTCCACCCTTAAGCGGCAATTTTATTGAAATTTGCATGCGCGATCGTTAACCATTGTGTCAACATAACGAGCCCTCCGAGATCAAGATGTTATTAATATAGCATGAGGGTGATGAGAAAACAATGAGTTTGTGCATCAGGCAACAAAATGCGCGGCATTATTGCTTGGCAGGCACCAAAGCAAGCAGTATCATCAAACGAAGAAAGCGCTTTTAGTTGGGGAATGGGTGAACTGGATTGAAAGGGGTAAAGGCTGTCGATAATCGTGCCATGGCTCGTGATCGCCTTGATCTTGATTGCTGTGGGAGTCGTATTGATCGTCGCTGGCGTAAAAAGCCGTTTTGCAAGTTACTGGAAAGTCGCGTTAGGTGTGATCGGAGTAGCCACGACCGGCTTAGGGCTGTACTGTTTGTTATTTCTAGTCGGCTTGAGCATTCCCGAACGCGGGGAGCCTACGAAATGCATCAGTTTCGTAGGTTTTTTCTTGCGCCAAAATAAATTTACTGGTGCTGACGCTTACAAATTACCGAAACGGCATAAATACATTGAGATTCACCTGAAAATAGGTGATAATCAAATTGTATATGCAATCAATGCACGCAGTCTGGGGGGAGTGCGACATGAGCTTAAAAATAGGTATTGTTGGCGTCAGCGCACCACTGCCAGCGTGGTTATTGCTCTTACAAATCGTGCTTGTGGTGATGGTGGCGGCTGGGTTTGTCAGCTATTATCGCCGGACTTGGCATTATGTTTTTGCCTCAGAACAAACTGGTCACACGCAATATCGCTCATTGCGCGGCGGCTTATTGTTGGTGGTGTTGAGCTTAGGGCTGGGCATGCATTATGCTGGCGGGGCGATGCCGACTAATGGCATCATGTTTCATAACATCGGCTTGTTTTTGCTCAGTTTCACCTTATTGGATCGTGATGCCCATTGGTGGGAGTTCGGCGCGCGTTTAGCTGGGGTCTTGGCGATTTGGGTGAATCAGTATGCCCCACAGTTTGAGCGCTGGCAGTTTTGGGTATCGCTGGTCTTGTTAGGGATCGCAGTGGTGGCATTGTGGCGTTATCGCGACGAGATCCGCTATAACCCAGCCCGCCATATCGGGGTGTTTGGCTACATCGGCGGTGTTTTTTGGGCGTTGATGCCTGACGTGTCGTTAGGGATCCACTTATCGCCAGTGTTGCGCTTGGAAGGTTTCGCCATTTATGTGGCCATGGCGTGTACCACCGGCTTTTTCATGCACAATCGCCATGTGGAAGATCAAAAAAATCGCGCCAATGCCCAACTGGCGCATTACGACAGCTTAACAGATACTTTATCGGCATCGTTATACCAAAGCACCGCCCCGCGGGTGTTTAATTTGGCCCGCGCCCAACATAAAAAGTTGACCATGGCGGTGATCGATATCGACCACTTCAAACAAGTCAACGATCACTATGGGCATTTGACTGGGGATGAATTGTTGTCTGGCGTCGCGAAATTGATGTCAGAAACCATGAGCCAGTATTCAGGCAAACATTCCTTGTATCGCGCCGGTGGCGAAGAGTTCAACATCTTATTTGAGAACATGTCTGATCGCGCTGTTGAAACCATCGTCACCGCCATTTGGCAAGCGGTGCGCACTGCGAAGTTACATGCGCGCCGCTTTGAGATCCCAACGACGATCTCCATTGGCGTGGCTAAAATGGTCGAAACCGATGAATCTGTCGATGATCTGTATGCCCGCGCAGATGAAAATCTCTACCAAAGCAAACATAACGGTCGCGATACCATCACCATGATGGGTCGCACCTTAGCGCATACCCAAGCGCCGCGGGTGATGTCGATCCGCGCTTTGTTGACGCAACATGTGATGGATACGCGGGTGACGCCGTCGGAATTGGTGTATGACGAGTTGATCTTAGCAGTTTACGCTGACGCTTATGACCGCTGGGATTTTCCCGATGTGGTGACGCTGCCGTTGATCGTGCAAATGAACTTTTTGCATCGCGCCTTGCAAGCAACTGCCGCACCGCGCATCATGCTCAACTTGATCCCAGAAGTTTTTTTGGCGCCGCATACGCCACAACGCTTGGCGGATTTTCGCGATCAAGAACCTAAATTACACACCTTGGCTGTGGAGTTGACGATGTTGCCAGATCTGGCCACCTTACGAACCGCTGCCAAGCGTTATCATGCGCGTGATCTGCGGATCGTGTTGAAGAACTTTGCGCCGGATAACGACCTTGAAACGTTCAAGCCGTATTTGGCGTTGATCGATGGGGTGAAGATCCGCGTCTCCGATTTGCGCCAGTTGTATCAAACCGCAAACGGCGCCGATCAGATCCAAGCCTTACAAGCTGCTTGTGCCAAAGTCAATGCGGATATTGTGGTCAACGATATTGAAAACTCACAAGATGCGGCTTTTGCCAAAGACGTGATCCATACCAAGTATTCACAAGGGTATTATTTTGACCGGCCAGCTTTGCCGCGGCTGTCGTAATCAAAAACGCTTTGGCTCATGTTTGAGAGTCAAAGCGTTTTTGTTTAGCGAACATCAGTATCCGTTTGCGCCAGTTGCGCTTGGCGCCGATAAGCGCTCGGCGTGATGTCGAACTGCTTTTTGAAGGTGTGATCAAAGTTGGCAGGGTTCTTGTAGCCTAAGCTAAAGCCGATCTCTGCGACAGATTGCGCCGTCATGGCGAGCATTTTCTTGGCTTGGTTCATGCGAATGAAGCGCAATTCCGCAGAAAATGGTTTTTTGAACAAGTCATGGCACAAGCGAGAGAAGTAGTTGGGCTCATAACCAAAATATTCCGCCGCAGACTTCAAGGTCACTGAATCGATATGGGCCATGATGTAATTGAGGATCAAGCCAACTTGATGGGCTTTGTCTGCGCCGCGCAAGTTATCTTCTGGGAAGTCGGATTCGATGATCATCATCGCATTCAACCGTGCCCGAGATAATTCCGTCAATAACAAGTTGGCCACCATCGACGCTTCATAGCGCAAGTAGCCATCTTGTGGTTGCATCAACATCAAGCGCGCCAATTGTTCGCAGTAACCGTTGGTCAGTTCATGCGCGATGCGCCGAAAAACAATGTGCGCGGTGTCAGTGCTTTGCAAAAAGCTGGTGATCATGGCATTTGGCCCGATCCCCACGGTGTTAGCCACTGGTAGAATGAAAAAGCGTACTTGCAGCGGCCGGTTGGCGCCATATGCTTCTAGTTGGGCTGGCATCGGGTTGTGGATCAACACGACGTCGCCGGTTTTTAATGCCAGCGGGCGGCCTTTTAACCGGAGTAAACAATCGCGGCGACATTGAATGATCGCCAGCTGGGTGCCACCAGCCTCAGGATCAGGTGGTGCACTTAACGGGCTGAGATCTAATTCAACCGTTGTCGCGCTCCAAATTGGCGTATACATGCAAAGTCCTCCTTGAGATTGTGTCTATCTGCCAATTTTAGCACAAAAGTGACCCATTCGGGCAGGGCATTTGCTTGAAAATGTCAGTCTGGCATAACAAAACAGACAATTTTGCATGTATCCGGTATCATTTAACAGACGTACAATTGATCTGTCAGTTACCTGAGGAGGAGGATGCCCATGGACGCAAAATTTCTTGAAGTATTGCAACACGAAGGGCCAGTCACGATCATTACGATCAACGCGGCGCCAGCACATGTGGTGAACACGTGGATGTCTTATATCACGCTCAAAGATCAGCAGTTGTTGATCCCAGCAGCGGGGATGCACAGCATCGAAGCAGATTTTCCCACGGATAACCATGTGCTGTTGACGTTTGGTTCCAAAGACGTGATCGGCACAGTCGGCCCAGGCGCCGGCTTTCATGTCGCAGGCCGTGGGCACTTCGTTGATTCCGGCGCCGATTTCGACGCTAAAAAGGCGCAGTTCCCTTGGTTGACGCGGATGCTTGTCGTTGATATCGATACGGTCCAACAAAAGATCTGATCTTCGTGCTACCATGTCACAGAATCGATCAGATACCCTATATTCACACACAAAGAGATCCGCATGATGCGGGTCTTTTTTGATGTGCGCTGGGGCGGTCGTTTGCAGTTGGGAATCCGGCTGGTCGGGGCGACCATAGTGAGGGTCCTCAGCAAAGCTACGGGATGTCTCGCGTTGCTCGCCACCCGCTGGATCTCGACTTGTGGAACACTGTAGGCGATAAATCGCCGACAGCGTTCTCACTATGGTCACCCCGACCAGCCTCCGTCCCAACTGCAAACGACCTTCGTGCTGCGATCAGATAACTGGCGCCGCCTTGATTTCGCTTAGGGACTAGTATGTAATGCCTACTAGTGACAACTGGCCGCCAGCTGGAGTCCCGGCATCAAACTTCTTCGCCCAGCTACCTTCATGCAGAGATTACATTCCTAAAATTGACAGATTTGCTACATATTTTAGCACATGGCGATAGCGCTTACTTGCTTTTCAGAAACGAGTCTGCTTATTTCTGGATTTCTATTCAGTGCATGCAACACAAAAGCCATAAGGACACCTTACCAGCTCTTTTGGTAGGCGGACTTATGGCTTTTGTATGAATCGTGTTGATGTTGAGGTACAGGAACCTGCTTGGTTACTTAGGCGCTTTAGTTCAGCGGCTGCGGGGCCAGCTCCCCGATCTGCAAAGCGACGCGCCAGGTTTTACCGTCGCGAGTGGCAATGGCGGCGTAATGTTCGTTGGTTTCCCAAGTTTCAAAGTCTAAACGATAACCGGTATCGGCTTTTTGCAAACCTTTTTCCATCAACAATGCCGTTTCCGGATAGCCGTTTTTGGCGAGCTTTTCTAACACCAAGCGCTCAACGTTGCGGCGCTCGCGAGCGGCGTGATTGAATAAGGTGGTAATGACCATGATCGCATACCTCCAAGTGGAATTGATAACTCTATTTTAGGTCAGGACCAAAATGTTGTTTCAAAGCTTAAGCGAGCTTAACGTGATGCAATCGAGTTTAATAAAAATGTTATGAAATGGCGCTGTGCCCGACAAAAAAGAAGCGCCGCTCACAAAAAATTGTGGGCAAAACGCTTCTTTAATGGGTCGCTTGTGGTTCGTCGTCAGTGCGGGATAAATTGACGCGCCAGTGGCCGTTGACTTCACTGAGGTAAGCCACATAATTTTCTGTGGTCGAAATTGCCATTAGCGGCAGACGATAAGTCAATTGGCCATTCACGCGCTGTTTTTGCAAGTCACCAGTTACTTGTAAAGCCGTTTCGGGATAACCTTGGCGTGCAAGTTTCTCCCATAGTTGTTGCATGGCATTGCGCACTTCACGTTTGCGCCATACGGTTGTCCATTCATGATGGGTCATACGACTAAGCATCCCGGACACCTCCAAAGTATTCTATGCCTTAAATATACCGGATGTGCCTGGCCTTGGGTGTAATTATTAGGATTTTTTAACCATTTATTATGAATGAAGGCATCAACTATCAAGAAAATAGATATAATTTTTATTTTGACGCGCAAAAAAGTGGCCTCGACAACTGGTGTCGAGGCCACTTTTCAGGCTTGATCAGATGCTGCAGCTTTCGCAAGCGTTAGCGCCGATTTCATCTTCATCATCGGTGAAGGTGCGGATGTAGTAGATCGACTTGATGCCTTTAGCGTGGGCGTAGTTGCGTAAAATGTTCAAGTCGCGGGTGGTCATTTTATCCGTGCGGCCTTCCTTCCAAGGGTACGTGCCAGCAGGGATCGTGGAGCGCATGAACAAGGTCATTGCCATGCCTTGGTCGACGTGTTGTTGCGCCGCAGCGTAGACATCGATCACTTTGCACATGTTGGTGTCATAAGCAGATTGGTAATATGGCAAGGTGTCATTGGCCAAACCAGATGCTGGATAGTAGATCGTCCCGATGGTTTTTTCTTGACGGTCTTCGATGCGGTTAACGATCGGATGCAAGCTGGAGCTGGTGTCGTTGATGTATGAAATCGACCCGTTTGGCGCAACGGCCATGCGGTTTTGATGGTATAAGCCATCTTTCATCACAGCGGCTTTGAGATCCGCCCAGTCTTGCTTAGTCGGAATGTGGATGTTTTGGAATTGTTCGCGGACGCTGGCGAATTTAATGTCCCAATCTTGGTTCAAATACTTGTCAAAGTAACTACCGTCTGCGTATTTGGACGCTTCAAAGTTGTGGAACACCACACCGCGTTCGCGCGCGATCTGGTTGGACGCTTTTAACGTGTAGTAGTTCAACAACAAGAAGTATTGGTTGGTGAAGTCCAAAGATTCTGGGCTACCATAGTGCATGTGATGCTTGGCAAAATAGGTGTGCAAGCCCATGGCGCCTAAGCCGATGGAATGGGCCAAGTCGTTGCCGTTTTGCACCGATGGCACCACGTCAATGGCAGAGTGGTCAGTGACATAAGTCAAAGCCCGCACCATGGCGTCGACAGATTTTTCAAAGTTAGGGCTTTGCATCAAGTTGGGGATGTTGGTGGAGCCTAAGTTACATGAAACATCGGTGCCTAAAACATCATATTCTTGGCGGTTGTTCAACACGCTTGGGGTTTGCACTTGCAAGATCTCAGAGCACAAGTTGGACATGATGATCTTGCCGGCGATTGGGCTGGCGTTGTTGGCAGTGTCGATGTTTAAGATGTAAGGATAGCCGGATTCTTGTTGCAACTTAGAAATTTCAGTTTCCAAGTCGCGGGCGCGGATCTTTTTCTTGGTGATGTTGGGGTTGGCCACTAAGTTATCGTATTCTTTGGTGATGTCAATATAAGAAAATGGTTGACCGTATTCGCGCTCTACTGAGTAAGGGGAGAACAAGTACATATCTGCGTCGGCTTTGACCAGATCATAGAACTTATCTGGCACGATCACGCCAAGGCTCAAAGTCTTCAAGCGATACTTTTCGTCGGCGTTTTCTTTTTTCGCCCCTAAAAAGGCGATGATATCTGGATGGAACACGTTCAAATACACCACGCCGGCACCTTGGCGTTGACCGAGTTGGTTGGAATAAGAAAAAGAGTCTTCCAATAACTTCATCACTGGCAACACGCCAGAAGCGGCGCCTTCAATACCTTTGATCGGTGCGCCACCTTCGCGCAAGTTAGACAAGGTGATGCCGACCCCGCCGCCGATACGAGACAATTCCAAAGCGGAGTTAACGGCGCGGCCAATGCTGTTCATGTCATCTGATACTTGTAGCAAGAAACATGACACCAATTCGCCACGGCGCGCGCGCCCAGCGTTTAAAAACGATGGCGTCGCTGGTTGATAGCGTTGGTGGATCATTTCATCAGCTAAGGTTTGTGCCAGTTGTTCGTCGCCGTCAGCGAAAAACAAAGCATTGGCAAACACGCGATCTTCAAAAGATTCCAAGTAAGATTCATTGTCGTCAGTTTTTAACGCATATTGGGCGTAGAACTTGTAGGCAGCCATGAAGGATTGGAAGTGGAAGTTTTGCGCAGCTAAGTAGTCGCTCAACTGTTGCATGAATTCAAGCGAATACTTGTGTAAAAAGTCGGCTTCATAGTAATTATGTTCAACTAAATAGTCCAAGCGACTTTTCAAACTGTCGAAAGTCATGGTATTGGGGTCGACATTTTCGGTGAAGAAAGCGGCGAGCGCTTCTTTGTCTTTGGCCAAGGGGATCTGGCCATTCACCGGAATATTAATTTCATTGTTTAATTTGAAATACGTGACTTGTTCTGGATCGATGGCTTTGAGGCCCATGGCGAACGCTCCTTTGTTTTTTAGCATTGAGAATAATGCTATGATACTGTATATTGTGGTTACGGTCAAATTGCAAACAACATCTTGCGGTTTTTGACTTGTGCGTAGCTGTGGTAAAATTAGCGCGCAACTGACATTGTAACGTCAATTCAGAGAGGATGCACATCAATTATGGAAAATTATCAGGCGATCAACTGGGACCGCGTTTCTGACGCTGTCGATAAAGCAACTTGGGAGAAATTAACGGAACAATTCTGGCTGGATACGCGGGTGCCGGTTTCAAATGATATGGACGACTGGCGCGAACTCGACGACACCCATCAATGGGTCGTCGGCCATGTGTTTGGCGGGTTGACCTTGTTGGATACGGTGCAAAGCCAAGACGGTATGCGCGCTTTGACCACAGGGGCCATCACCCCGCATGAAAAAGCGGTGCTTAACAACATCCAATTCATGGAATCTGTTCATGCCAAGTCTTATTCGACGATTTTCTCCACGTTGAACACCCAACCGGAAATCGACGAAATTTTCCAATGGTCCGACTCTGAAGAATACTTGCAAAATAAAGCCAAGTGGATCGTGGACTTGTATCGCAATGATCCAGATCCGATGCACAAAAAAGTAGCCAACGTGTTCTTGGAAACTTGCTTATTTTACTCTGGTTTCTACACGCCGCTATATTATTTAGGCAACAACAAACTCAATAATGTCGCTGAGATCATCAAGTTGATCTTGCGGGATGAATCAGTGCATGGCACTTACATCGGCTACAAGTATCAAATCGCCTATAACCAATTGTCTGATGCTGAAAAGCAAAAGCAAGACGACTGGGCTTATGACTTGTTGTACAAGCTTTATGCCAATGAAGAAAAATATGCGGCGCTTTGCTACGACCAAGTTGGCTGGACCAAAGAAGTGATGACGTTTGTGGAATATAACGCCAACAAAGCCTTGATGAACTTAGGCAAAGAAAGCATGTTCCCAACTAGCGCCGCTGACGTTAATCCGATCATCATGAACGGAATCAACACCACCACGTCAAACCATGACTTCTTCTCCCAAGTGGGTAACGGCTACTTGTTAGGTCAAGTTGAAGCGATGAGTGATGATGATTACAACATTGATGTGATCTCAGATCCAAAGGCAGGCGACGACAAATGATCAATTTATTTTATGTGTCGATTTCCGGCAATACCCGCGCTTTTGTGAAGCGTTTGTGTGCCTACGCCGATGCGCAACATGCCAAAGATGCCACAGCGTATCAGATCAATGCGGTAGAATATTCTGAATCTGTTGATAGCAGCATCATGGATCAGCCATTTTTTGCGATGGTGCCGACGTATCTCGACGGTGGCGATGGTATCAACAACGGCTATCAAGAAGTGTTGACGCTAGATTTTCGCGATGAACTAGATGCTGGTAATACCGACAATTTGCTGGGCATCATCGGCTCTGGTAACCGCAACTTTAATGCGCAGTTTGGCTTAACGGCCAAGCATTATGCGCGCCGCTTCAATTCACCGGTGATCGGGTTGTTTGAACTGCGTGGCAATGACGTTGAAGCCGCCAAGATCTACACGGCTTTGGTCAACTACCAGAAGGATTTTGAACAACGCGGCGTGAAACGCGCGTTGACCCATTAGCTAACAACTTATTATAAGAAAGTGCTTGACCGCAATGACTTGTTCCATTAGGCTGGAAGTATTCGAGCATTTAATGGAGGAGATTTAAACATGAAGTGGCAAACTTTGCGCAAAGCCTTACTTGGCGCGGCTTTAACTGCCAGCGTCGCATTACTAGCGGCTTGCGGCAACAGTGCAACGAACAAAACGACAGGCACTTTCAAAGATGACTTGGTCACCAAAGACACCTTGACCATCGGCTTGGAAGGTACCTACAAACCTTACTCATATCGTCAAAACAACAAACTCGTTGGCTTTGAAGTCGACTTGGGCAAAGCCGTCGCCAAGCAAATGGGCGTCAAGGCAGAATTTAAGCCAACCAAGTGGGATTCTTTGATCGCCGGACTGGGTGCTGGGAAGTTTGATTTGGTGCTTAACAACATCACCCAAAGTCCAGAACGTGCCAAAAGCTACTTGTTCTCTGATGTTTACACTTATTCGCATTACGTGTTGATCTCACCAACTAACAAGCCATTGACGAAGATCTCTGACATCAAAGGCAAGAAGTTAGGCGAATCCACTGGCTCTGATAATGCCATTGTTGCCAAAAAGTATGGCGCTACCGTCGTTCCCGTGGAACAATTCACCACTGATCTGCAAATGATCAAAGATGGCCGTATCGATGGTAACATCAACGCCGCACCATCTTGGTACGCTTATAAAGCTGATCATGCGACTACTGGCTTGACCATGACCGAATTGCCAAGTTCCCAAGTGCCGCCGGCTAAGGTTTCTGGCTTATTGAACAAAAAGTCGACCAAGCTACAAAAGCGCGTCAACAAAGCGCTGAAAGTCCTGCGTGACAATGGGACATTAAAGCAGTTGTCGATGAAATACTTCGGCGCCGACATCACCAAATAAGGCTGTGACGCAAAGCGCTTTTAGCCCACAATACAGGCGCCTTGGGACCCTGATTCGCTTTTTGAATCGTGGTTCCAAGGCGCTTTTTTTGTCTAGGCGAAAAGGCGGTCAAACCCATGAACGCAACGTTTTGCTAAATCCGGATGATTAATGGCATATACTTTATTTTCGATCAAGATAAGCGTATAATTGGGCGATAATTGGACGAAATGGGTTTTCTCTTAGGAGGAATCAAGTGTGAATATGGATCCGGGAGACAATGTTGCAACTTTGGGCACAGCGCCGCTTGGTGCACCGCTGTGGTTTGCACAATTATTGATCACCTTTATGTTCGCTACTGGCTTTATCAACTATTACCGGCGCATTTGGCATGTGGCCAATGTCTGGTTTAAAGATAAGCCGGTATATAAATGGCTGATCCGCATCGTTGTCGCCTTGGCTGCGATCGGCATCGGCACGGCGTTACATATGGTCGGGTGGTTAGTGTTCACCAATGCCACTGGTTTGATGTTTCATAACATGGGACTATTTGTGTTGACGTTTATTTTGCTTGACCAAAATATCCGCTGGTGGGAATTTGCTGGGCGGGTGGCTGGCCTAGCAGATGTGTGGTTGATGCATCATATGGGCTATTATGATCGGCCGCAGTTTGTGATCTCAGTGATCGGCGCTGGCATCGGCTTGTTGGTATTGTGGCTGTGGCGCGATCAGATCCGCTACCGGGTGGGGCGCCATGTCGCCGCTTATATGTTTATTGGGATCTGCTTTTGGACCTTGCTGCCGCCGCATTCCGCCGGTTTGGTGGTGACGCCGATGATCATCATCCAAGGCTTATCGATGTATTTTGTCATGGTAGTGGTCACTGCGATCACCTTGGCGCGCGATCACAAACTCGATGTGCAAAATGCGGTCAACGCACAATTGGCGCAATACGATTCTTTGACCAACGCCAAAAGCGCGTCGATTTATCGTCGCGATGTGACGCACTTTTTCCATGAGGCGCATGACGGTGGGCATTCGTTGACTGTCGCGGCGATCGATATCGATCATTTCAAGCAAATCAATGACCACTATGGGCATTTAGTTGGCGATGATGTGTTGATCGGCGTGGCGCGCAGTATCGACGCAGAACTGGCGCGACATCCTGGTCAACATCCGCTGTATCGCACTGGCGGGGAAGAGTTCAACATCATTTTTGTTGATGCGACCCTAGATGCGGTACGCGAAATCGTCAAAGCTGTTTGGCAAACGGTGCAAGATCAACATTTTGACGCTGGCGACTACACGGTTAAAACCACCTTGTCGATCGGGGTGGCAGAGTTGCATCCAGAAGATCGCGGGTTTGATGATGTGTTTGCCCGTGCAGATGCGTCGCTTTATCAAAGCAAACATAACGGGCGCAATGCCATTACCATCGGGGATGAGACCTTGAATTCTGAGGTCAAACGGCAAGTATTGGCCACGCGGACGTTGATCAGCCAAGCGGTATTGGATGCACGGTTGCCAGATGCGCCGATCGAAGCCCAAGAAGTGTTGGTGGCGCGCTATGAATATGATCATGACCGCTGGAATTTCCCTAAGGATTTTGTTTTGCCGATCGACGTGCAACTGAATTATATGCGCGACTTGTTGGCTGCTGGGCAAACGCAGCGCTTGATGATGTATTTGTCGCCGCGACAATTCGCCCATCCAGACACGCCAGCGCGTTTGACGGCCTTTATTGCTGGCGAGCCGATGGCCGTGAAACTGATGGTAGAGCTGGATCACAAGATCGACGCTAAGGTGTTAGCCCAAAATGCACCGCGTTATCAACAAGTCGGGATCAAAATTGGTTTAGTCAACATCGATGCACGCCAGTCATTGGCCGATCTAGCGCCGCGCTTGGCGCATGTGGATATGATCAAAGTTTCTTGTGACAGTTTACGGCAACGCTATCCCAATGGCTTTGCACCCGAAGACCTTCACGAGTGGGATCAGTTGATCGCGCCACATCAGTTGTTGGTCGTGGTCAATGGCATTGAAAACTCGCAAGACGCAGCGTTTGTCCGCAATAATCTGCGCGCACAGTATCTGCAAGGCTATTATTATGATCGCCCAGATCTGCCGCGCTTAGCTTAAGCAAAACGGCGTCACTTCAGCAAAATCTGAAGTGACGTCGCTTTTTTAATCGGGATTTTCATCGGCGGCTTCGACCAAATCGCTGATCTTGTCCCACAATTCTTGGTCATGGGCTTTGACGCCGTTAAGCAGTTGGGTCAATAAGCCGTTAAAGCCTGAATAATTCTCTCTGACTGCCAGCAAGATCGGGGTCAAAGTCACCAGATCATGCTCATCTAAAGTCATGGTCTGCCGCGTTAAATACCAGTGCTTGGGCAACAACTTGTCCAACAACACGATGCTTGGCACAAACTGGCCTAAGTGCGTGTGCGTTGTTTGCTTCAAGGTGCTTAAGATATTCAGCAAGCAAAATAAAGCCAATCGCTGGCGTTGGCGCATGGAAATCGCCAGGTCCACTTCAAAATCAGGTGTCGGGTGCGGCAAAGCCGGCTGATCGGCTAAAGCTTGGCCAATGACGTCATGGTGTTTGGCGTAACCTAACGCGCGATCAATGGCGCTTTTGACCATCGGCGCCACTGTTGGGTAGCCGATCGCTGTGTTGAAAAACAGCTGATCAGTGGCGATGATATTTTGCGCCGATAGCGAAAACACTTGCGGCTTGAGATCGTGATTTTGCGGCAATAAGACTTGCGTTAAGAACGGCTCAGCGCTGTGATGTGCCATGCGCATCATCACCACGATCAACAAGCGCTGAGGCACGGTCAACGTCATCAAGTACGATTCCATGGCTTTCCTCCTGGTGGTATACTGAAAGAAAAATTTGCGAGGCGTCAAATGGGGGACACAGTTGATTTTAAACAGGTCACAACAGTTGGGTTAGAAGCGTCACCATACGCTGAAAGCTTAGCCGGCTTGCGCGCCAATGAAGCACGGTATTTTTGGAACAAATATAAAGTCCCGTTTGTCACGCAAGCCGCTGACGACCAGCCGCAAGTGATGGCTTATGTCAACGCAATCTTAAGCGAACGCGCGCTGCATTTTGCCGCGAAGCCTTTGGCAGTTAGCCAACAAGTTATCGATGGGGTGAAGTGGACCCATGTGTTTTACGATAATGGCTTAGAGATCAATGTGTTGTATACGCAAGCGCCAGGCGGCAAGCGGGCGGTGGGCATCAAGTTAGCAGACGGGGTACCCGTCCCTGAAGAATTAGTCGGCAAGTTCAAATTCGCCCATCAAAAGTCCAAGCTTGCTGGGGTCATTCGTGGCAGCTTCTTTGTGATCAAAGGCGAGTATTGAACCAGCCATTGATGGTGCTAAGCGTTGGGCAACCAGCGCTTTTTTGTTGCCTTAAGCATACCCCTGAGTCCTTGAAAAAAGCCAATTTGACGCTTGTGAAAATGTTTGCACGCAAAGGTTGTCAGCGGTACATTTTTTGTATAGAACTGGGGGGCGCATCATGGCAGCTAATTGGTTAGTTTGGTCATTTATTGCGTCATTGTTGACCAACGCGATCGTGGTCAGTGGCGTATTGGCGTTGATCTATTATGTCGGCGAGAAAAAATCTGGCTGGCTGTTTGCGTATCATGATCAGATCCAAATTGTGATCTGTTGGATCTTTACATTGTATTTGTTTTTAATGTCAGCGGTCAATGGTAATCAAGCCTCCAATCTGTGGGGCGCGCATTGGACCTTTTTCAATGTGATGATCATTGTCAGCTTTGTGTTCAACTTGTTGATGGTATCGCCAGTCCATTGGGCTGGGGCGGCTTTGGCGACTTTTGGCTATTTGTTTTATTTGCCTGGCCAGGTGACACCTTTGCGCTTGGGGCTAACGGCGCTGGTGGTGGCTATTCAGTATTTCTTGACGGTCAAAGGCGCCAAGATCTGGGATCGGCGTGTGGTGATCTATCCTCTATTTACAGTTTATTGCGGGATCTCCTTAACAGCCATGGCGCTTGGCGTCGGCTCTAAAGACGGTTGGTTTTGGGTCCGGCAGTTAGTGGCGTTAGTGATCTTGGCGGTGATGGCTTATGAATATGCGCATATGTTGGTGCATTTGCGCCGGCAAAACAATCGCTATCAACAAGAAGCGGTGCGCGATCGCATGACCGGCTTGAAAAATTTCGGCACCTTCAATACCGAGTTGCAAAAGTTATATGAGCGGCATCAACGTACAGGGCAGAATTATTGGCTGTTTGAGTTGGACATCGATCATTTCAAGTCGATCAATGATTCGTATGGCCATTTGGTGGGCAATACCGTGTTGAAAACAGTCGCCCAAACCACGCTGGATTTTGCTCATGAATTGTCATATCCCACTGCCGTATATCGCATGGGTGGTGAAGAGTTCTGCTTGTTAGTCGGCGAAGGCCATGGTGATCAACAAGCCGCAACGAAACTGGCAGAGAGGTTGCGTCAGCGTTTAGCGGCGCTAGTTTTTCACAGTGAAGCGGGCAAGGATTTTCAAATCACCGTATCGCTTGGGGCAGAATTCGTCGATCCAGAAGACAAGCATTATTTGGATATTTACAACCGCGTCGATCAGTACTTATACGCCGTCAAGCGCAGCGGCCGTGATGGGTTAAATATTCACGGCCAAACGCTGCGAGTCGCCAAGTGACAAAATTGTTCGTAGGTAAATGCGCGTGAAGATGCGATAATAAAGACAACAACCGCGGTGTGATCCCGCTAAATCCAAGGAGTGAGACTTATGCGCAAAGCAATCGTTGGTATCATCGTCTTAGTGATCGTGGCTTTTGGTGGGTACAAAGCCTACAGTTATTGGAACACCACTTATCATGGCACCACCAATTATGCGATCGTGCCGACTGCCGTCAAACACAAATCAAAAACTGATGACGGCAAAAACTACAAGCAAAATGGCCAACAAGTTTACTACTATGAATATGACTTCAAATGGGCTGACGCCAATGGTAACACCAAGTCTGTGGGCTGGGAATCGGCAGAAAGCACCAACCCCAAGCCTTTGCCAGCAGGCAGCTTCGTTACCGCCCAAGTGTCTGCCAAGCGCGTGACCAAAGGCATGAAAACCATCGATAAATCTCAAGTGCCAGCCAAAGCATTAGCAGCGCTTCAATAAGCACGCACAACTAAACGGCGACCCCTCAAGCACCAATGGCGAGGGATCGCCGTTTTTGTGTGACGACGCGCAAAAAAAACGCCACCTTGCGCGAGGTGGCGTGAATTCAATGGCACTTTGTGGCCTTTGATAAGGTCAATATACCATGATTCCGCTTTCTTGAATGCAGTTAGCGGTGAATTTTGAAATTCCTTAATATCTCAAAAACAACTTGCGATCTGGCAAATTGTGATCGATCAACATGGCTTGGGCGCGTGGGCGCAGTTGCGCGTTGCCCATCACCACTTTGTAGCCGGCCATTTCTTTTAATGTGGCCAAGCCGCCGCTGTCGGTTCCGGAGAAAAAGCGCCAGTTCAACTCGGCCAAAAATGTCGCTGCATTGCTTAAGTCATCCCCACGCAACCCAGCATCGCGGGCTTCTTGCCAAACGATCGGCAGCGCTTGGGATTCTTTGAAGTCTTTTTCCAAATAGCGTTGGTAATTGATCAACCGCGGATAAGTGCGCTGCGTGGCAGTGAGATAAGGGGTGAGATTTTGCTTCTGGGTGTGATAGGCAAAGGTGTCTTTAGTCAACGTTACCACGCCGTAAACGCCAGGGGTTTGCGCGAAGCTGGCAGACACGATCTCTTTGGTCGGGGACTTGCCGCTTGGATCTGCGGAAATATCTTGGGCGTGAATGTGGCCAGAAAATACCACTGGGACTTTGTATTCAGCTAACAACTTGCGCAAAGCTGGGGCATTATTTAACGTCCAGCCATCGGAATGGGCATTGTGATCATACAAATTGTGATGCATGAAGACCAAAGTTTGGCGATGTTGCGTGTGGGCAGTTTCCAAGCGTTTGCGGATCCAATTCAAGGTGCTGGGGCGCAAACGCCCGCCAGTCATCGGCTGGATGTTGGAAGGCTGAACGGTATAAATATTGTCATCTAGCATCAACAGCTGATAGTTTTGGTTCAAGTTGATGGCATAACTTAGCGAATCGGCGTCTTCAGAAGCTTCATGTTGATAGCCGTCATGAAAAATGTGCCGCCAAGTTTCAGGCGAGATCTGGGCAGTTTTGTACTGAGTCTTGCCTTTGAATTTGCGCGCCCAGCCATCATAAATATCATGATTGCCTGGAATGATCAGCACATGGATGCCGGCGTTTTGTAGCGGCTCCAAGCGCTTGGCGATGCTTTGCGCACTGGCGAGTTCGCCATTGAAGGTGACATCGCCAGTGATGATCACGGCAGTAGGTTTTTGCTTTAAGGCTTCTTGAACAAAAGCATGAATGGCGATCGGCTGGTCATATAAGTCTTTGCCAGCAGCTGAGCCGTTGATCATTTGCCAAGCGTGTTTGTGGTCATGCAAACTCGGCGCGATGAAATGCGTATCGCTGGTGACCCAAAGCGTCGGCTTGGATTCATTGGACAATACTGGTTCGTGGTCGGTACTTTGCGGATAACAAAAAGCCAGTGCGGCTGCAAAACCGCACATGGCAATCAAACTGACAATGATAGCAACCCAACGTTTCACGTGAAACCCCCTGAAGATCCCTTTTACTGCTATTATTGTAGCGCAGTATCGACCACAAGCCTAGACGAAACCCAGGGATAAGTTGGGAACAACGCGATTTTCTCAAAGATATTTGGTCGCTTCTCGTACTGCTAATGCGGACAAGTTAGGGCGGCTTTGGATGAAGGCACTGACCCAATGTGGATCGGTTTTACTATATTGGCGCAAAGCCCAGCCGATCGCTTTTTGAATGAAGAATTCGTCAGTGTCGATATCGTAGTCGATGGCTTGCGTTAGCAGTCTGACGTCGGTTTCTGATTTGGCCATCAGCTGCAACGTGATCGCCACGCGCCGCAGCCAAAAGTCTTCTTGTCCATAAAATAAGGCCCAAACTTTTGGCATATTTTCATAGTGATGTTGTAAATAGCACCAAAAAATCGGCCGCAAGTTATCGACGGTATCCCACCAAGGTTTGACTGTGACATACCCAGCTAAGGTTTGGATGCCGTCAAAGTCAAAGCGAGTGGCATATTTGCGGGCCAGATCTAACGCCGCATATTGATACTCACGCTCAGATCTGGCGTATAGATCGGCAAATGCTGTGAGCAATTGGGCTTGATCCCAGGTTTTGGCTTGTTGCAACAGTGGCTTTTCTTGGGCTTTGCGCGCTAGTGATTTTAAGCCCACAAAAGGAAATTGATCGCGCATATAAGCGCTCATGGCGCGCGCTGTGTCAGCGTCACCGACGAATTGAAGATCAAACATACTAGCCTCCGTGAAATGGTCATTGGCGTGGCGCCTTTGCAGCTCGCCACCACGTCCATAATAACCCTAACGCGCCAAGCATTGAAAGCAAGACGGTGAAGTGTTGTAACCAAGTGCCGCGATAGCGTACGATCAAAGCTGTCGGGTGATCGCGCCCGACTTTGACGCCTAATAACCCGTTGACGTTTTGCGTGGGGTAAGTTTTGGTGGCGCTGGTCACGATGTAGCCTTTATAAGCAATCTTCGGCAACAAAATGATGCCAGGTTTTTTTGAGGTGTTGGAGATCTGCTCGACATCAGCGCCGTTTGATTGCTGGCCGATGCGGGTACCAAACCCAGCCAAGGCAATGCCTGACTCGGCTTTGGCAAACGTGCTGCGATGCGCGTCAGTGGCGATCGTGGCGCTGACGCTGGTGGGCAAATAGTCATACGTGCCGCCAAGTGCGTTGTTGGCGACATTGGCATTGTGATCGGTGACCACTAAGATGCCACTTTGGGCTTTGAAATGCGACACCACCGCGTAGTTGAACGATACCGCTAGCACTGTTGCCAAGGCGATCCAAGCAAGCTGGTGGTGTTGGATCACGCGCATTGCCAAAATCGCGCTGAGTAACGAGACTACCAGCAACAAGCGCCATTCAAACTGCAACGTCGCCAAAAAGCTGTGCTGGAGCATGGGCCATAAAAGCACATTGCTTGATAAAATAAACAAACTCCAAGTCGCGATCGTCAATTGGCGGTCGCTTTTGGTCGCTGATCTGGCGTGCAACAAGGCCACGATCATGATCATGAATGCCAGCGGCCCGATGCCAGGGGTGATTTGGGCCCACACGCCACTGGCATTGCTGATGGAATTGTTGAGCAATTTGGCCAACGAGAAATTCGCACCGATCGCCCATAATGACGGCGCGCGGCTGATCTGAAGCTTTTGGTAAGCGGCTTGTTCCAACATCGGCCCAGTTAAAAATAACGTCAACACCACAGCCATCAAGGCGGCACGGCATTGCGTGAAAAATTGCGTTTTGTTGAATTGATGTGTGACCATGCGGTAGCCGTCAAAAGCGATCATCACGCAGGTGGCGATCCCAGCAGACAAAGGATGCACGATCAGCAACAAGCTCATGCCGATCGCCAAGCTGCGCCAATGGGGATGGACTTGTAAGCTACGATAATAGCCCAGAGCCACCAGTGGCAACACCATGATCGCCAAGCTTTCGCCAAGGTCGCCACGCACAAACAAATCGATCAAGCGATAAGTATTGGCCATATAAAGGCTTGCACCTAACAGTGCTTGGTTGCTAGCAAATACTTGGCGCGCGCAGGCATAGGCAATCAGCCCAGTGGCGATGGTCAAGGTGAGCAAATACAAATTGTAAGGCAGCACAAAGCCACCAAGTAGCGCCTTGAAGCCTACAAAAGGCAACAAGGCCAATGAATTGTAGAAAATATCAATGGCATAGCCAAACCCGCCAGCCATCGTTGGCAATACGCGCGGCAAGAAGTTGTGATATTGCGTGACTGAGGTGTAGTACGCCAGCATCCGCGCTTTATGAAACAAAAAGTCATCTTGGTTATAGATCTTGTTCATGGTTAAAAAAGGCAGGCAGATCACGATCGCCAGACACACTAAAATGAAAAGATGGCGGTAAGTTTGTTTTTTGGCAGTCAAAATAGGCCTCCTCACAATGAAGATATTATTGGTCAATTGTAGCACGGTAGCGGCGATCAGCCGATTTTGAAGCGTCGAGGCGGGGATGTGCTGGTGTCGTCGTGGTTTTCAAAGCAACGCCGGCGCAGCTAGCTACGCTAAGAAAACTGAACCAAACCCAGGTTCAATTTCCTTAGCTAGGCTACCTGGTCGGCTAAGGGCGCTTTGGCAAGCACTGGTGTCGTCGTGGTTTTCAAAGCAACGCCGGCGCAGCTAGCTACGCTAAGAAAACTGAACCAAACCCAGGTTCAATTTCCTTAGCTAGGCTACCTGGTCGGCTAAGGGCGCTTTGGCAAGCACTGGTGTCGTCGTGGTTTTCAAAGCAACGCCGGCGCAGCTAGCTACGCTAAGAAAACTGAACCAAACCCAGGTTCAATTTCCTTAGCTAGGCTACCTGGTCGGCTAAGGGCGCTTTGGCAAGCACTGGTATCGTCGTGGTTTTCAAAGCAACGCCCCTACGGCTAGCTACGCAAGAGGACCTGAGCCAAGGGCGGGCTCAAATCCTCTTGCTAGGCTACCCTTGGGGCTAAAAGCGCTT
Source organism: Lacticaseibacillus salsurae (assembly GCF_045862175.1). NCBI lineage: Bacteria > Bacillati > Bacillota > Bacilli > Lactobacillales > Lactobacillaceae > Lacticaseibacillus > Lacticaseibacillus salsurae. The sequence goes on from NZ_BAAFZI010000024.1 coordinate 26,965, forward strand.
TGCCAAGCACTGGTCGTCGTGGTTTTCAAAGCAACGCCCCTACGGTTAGCTACGCAAGAGGACCTGAGCCAAGGGCGGGCTCAAATCCTCTTGCTAGGCTACCCTTGGGGCTAAAAGCGCTTTGAAAACCACTGGTATCAAAAAAAAGCCGCCATGGGCTTGGCGGCAAAAAGGTTGGGGTTTATCACTTTGGAGGAGTGATGTTGCGTCGGCGGGAACCGGCGCAACTTGGAAAATGAAAAAGTGGGGTAGAAACAAGGGGGTAACTCATTTCTATGTTGTTTATACTACCGGTGAGTTGTGACGAATTTGTGATGACATTTTGACCTTTTAACGCAAAAAAACACCACCTCCGAAGAGATGGTGTTTGATTCAAACTAGATTAACGCTTCAGCGTAGCGCCAATGTAGTTGTACATGCCGGCTGGGCTGTAAGTGACACCCTTTAAAGCAGGGTTAGTCAAGTGAGCGGAGACACGTTGGTAAATCGGCACAACGCCTTGGTCCTTCATCAGGATCTGTTCAGCTTGCTTAAGGTCGTTATAGCGAGCTTCTGGCTTAGTGGAGTCAGCACCTTTAGACTTGGCGATCAAAGCGTCGTATTGGGCGTTAGACCAGCTACCGTCGTTGTAAGAGTTGCCGGTAGTGAACAAGTCAAGGAAGGAGATGGCATCTGGGAAGTCAGCAGACCAGCCAGAGATGACCATGTCGAAGTTCTTAGAAGCCGCGTTAGCAAGACGAGTCTTGAATGGCACAGAGTTGATGGAAACTTTCAAACCATCAAGTTTTTCAAGAGCGTTTTGCAGGTATTCAGCAGTGTTCTTAGATGCATCAGTATCATCACACATCATGGCAACAGAAACGCTAGAAACACCGGCTTCTTTCATCCCTTGGGCAAACAAGGTCTTGGCTTTGGCTAAGTTGTAGTCGGTGTAAGTGCCGGCTTCGCCTTTAGCAGCGTCTTTAGCAAAGTCAGTCTTGGCGTTGGCAGGATCGGTGAAGAGACCTTGAGGGGTGAGCGTCTTAGCAGAGATGGAACCATCTTTCAACACGTTCTTGATGTATTGTGGACGGTTGATCGCCATGGAGATGGCTTGACGGATCTTTTGGTTCTTGAAGGCAGGCACTTTCTTTTCGTTAAGTTCCATGTAGAACGTTGCGGATTCCTTCAAGCCGACATAGTCTTTGTTGGTCTTAGCCACAGCGGCTTGTTCGCCAGACAAGACGGCATCATCCAACTTGCCAGACTTGTAAAGGTTGTTGGCAGTGGAAGGATCCTTGACCACTTGGGTCTTGATGTTCTTGAGCTTGACGTCTTTGGCATCCCAGAACTTGTTGTTCTTGGATTCAGTCCAAGTGTTACCAGTACCGTTCCAAGACTTCAACGTGTAAGGGCCGTTAGTCAAAATGTACTTGGATTGAGAACCGTACTTCTTGCCATACTTGTCAACAGTTGCTTTTGATTGTGGGAAGAAGACTGGGTTGACCATCATGGTGTTGAAGTAAGGCAAAGCCTTTTCCAAGCTGACTTGTAAGGTGTAATCGTCAACGGCTTTAACGCCTAAAGTTGACGGCTTAGCCTTGCCAGCCATGATCGCATCTGCGTTCTTCACGCCAGAAAACAGATAGGCGTATTGAGACTTGGTTTTAGGATCGACAGTGCGTTGCCAGCCATAAACAAAATCTTTGGCGGTAACTGCTTTGCCGTTAGACCAAGTCGATTTGCGCAAATGGAATGTGTAAGTTTTACCATTGTTGGTTGGTTCAACCACAGATTTGGCCAAGCCTGGTTCCAACTTGGAACCATTGTAACGATAAAGACCTTCCATCGTGTCGACTAATTGTTGACCACCGATAACATCGGTGTTCGTGGATGGATCCATGGTGCCGATAACGTCACCGACCATCCGAGTCCAAGTATCGCTCTTTGAATCGCTGCTTGATGAGGATTTGCTCCCGCAAGCGGCTAGTAAAGCGGCAGATGCCAATAATACGGCGCCGGCCGTCATGCCTTTCTTCATTTTCATAAGTGTGCCCCCTAATGTTTATGGACTCAATTTAGATTAAAATTGAATGAAAGTCAATGGCAAAATCAAATTTTCGCCCATAAAAACGTCACAAATCGTTCATTTTAGTCTAAAATCCAAAACCACGTGTTAGCTATTCTCGATATTCCTGACGGTTTCTCCACAAATCGTGGTATTTTTTAAGTTTGATTCTTTTCCCATTCTCATAAAAAAACAGCCGCATGCTTGCGACTGTTAGTTATTGATGGCCTGCAATTCAATACTGACGGCGCGTTGATACGTTGCGCCGAATTTGTCCAAATGTACCATCAAGTAATACAAGCGATAGAAATGCTGCCGATAGTCAAACCCATCAGTTAGCGGGAATTCACTGAGATACCCGCGGTAAAAGTCTGGCGTAAAGCCGCCAAATACCGTGGTGATAGCCAGATCAAATTCGCGATCACCAAACCATGCAGCCGGGTCGATCAAAGCTGGTTGGCCATTTTCAAGAAACATGAAGTTGCCAGACCATAAATCGCCATGCAATAACACCGGCTGGCTAAGGTGCTGGTGTAAGCTTGCAATGATGTGCTTGCGAGCGGCGAGAAATTGTTCGCGTTGGCCGCTTGCCCAAAGCTGTTTGGTCAACAAGCTGGCATCTAACACATCCAAGCGCTGATTGACGAAGCTTTGGATCCAAGAATCGCTCCATGCATTGGCAAAACTGACGCTGGTACCAGCATAAGGCTGACTGAAGCCAAAGCGCCCACTGGGACTGGCAACGTGATGCAGTTTTGCCACCAAGCGCCCTAAATCAACTTGCGAACCCGACCCTTGTGGCAAATAATCCAACACCAAATACGCATCCCCATAGATCTGGCCATGCGCGATCACATGCGGGGCGGTGATATCGGCTTGTTCAAACGCCTGCAAACCGGCGACTTCCCCAGCGTAAAAACTTGCCGGTTGGCCAGCTTGCACCAAAAGAAAATAATCTTGTTGGCGGGTTTGCAGATGATACGCGGCATTCACGTCACCGCCAGAGATCGGATTGATCGCTGTGATCTCAGGTAACGGCAACTTTTTAAGCCATTGAGGATTCATGAATGATCTCCTTTCAAAAGAACAAATGTTCGGGTATGATGAAGCTATCTAGGAGGATTGGCAAATGTTATTACAAACGACTTTTGATTCCCCGTTAAACACCATGACCTTATTAGCCAATGACCACGCGTTATGTGGGGTTTGGTTTGTTGGCCAAACTTATTTTGGCGCAACGTTTGATCTCAGCGCGATCCCCACTGGCGACAATGCCGTCTTGCGCCAAACGAAAAATTGGTTGGCCGCTTATTTTGCCGGTCGCAACTTGCCACGTCCCGCGTTGCATTTCAGCGGCACGCCTTATCGCCAAGCGGTGCAACAAGCAATGTGTGCGATTCCTTTAGGTCAAGTGGTGACCTACCAACAGTTGGCCATGCAATTGCAAACGACATTGGGGCATCACACTTCTGCGCGGGGCATCGGTGGCGCAGTGGGGCACAATCCCCTCAGCGTGATCGTGCCGTGCCATCGCGTAGTCGGTTCGGCGCACCAGCCGACTGGTTATGCTGGCGGTTTATGGCGCAAACAAGCGCTACTTGAATTAGAAGGCGCTAGCGATCAAGTGAAATGGTGAAGTAATTGTTGTCGCCGCGGTATTTGGCGATCGAATATTCCAACGGTTGGTGCCTTTTGGTTTGGCCATAGGTATGAAAATAATAAATCGGCGCCTTGGTTTCGATATTCAATAAACTCGCCGTCGTTTCGTCTGCAGGCAGTACTTCTAATTGACGGTCAACATGGGTGATGGCCAAGTCGCGTTTGGCTAATTCTTCATATAATGACGCTTTGGTAAAATCGATTTGATCAAACCCATCCAACCCAGCGCGGGTCAAATAAGTGGTGACCAATACCACCGGCTGCTCATCAGCAAAGCGCAACCGCAATAATTTGTACACTTTGGCGCCTGGGTCTAATCGTAGTGCGGCTTGGACCTCACCATCGGCGACTTCTTCGTGAAAATACAATACCGAGGTTTGCGCTTTGACGCCATTTTGCGCCATTTCACTGTTGAAGTTACGGATCACATGAGTGAATTCTTGTGCCAGTTTGGTTTGTCTAACACGGGTGCCGACGCGGCGCTTGCGCTCTAAATACCCGGCATTGACCAACGCTTCGATCGCTTGGCGCACAGTGGGGCGACTGACGTTGAAACTGTCAGCCAAGTCGAGTTCTTTGGGGATCACGCTACCTTTTGGGTAGGTGCCATTTTGAATGCGGGCCAGCAGCTCGGCTTGGATCTGTTGATACTTCGGTTTGGTCATGAGATACCTCCGTTAGGTCATGACATAATTATAGCACAGCCCAAGAAAACGGCCACGATCTTGCCATCGTGGCCGCGTTTTGCTGTGGTGGATAAAAGCCACTCAAAGCCGAAGTGTTGTTGTTAGCGGTCGATGTCGATATGATCACTACCGGCTTGCTGCATGCGGGCTTTAAGTTCGTTGATGATCTTGATGCCAGAACTGGTGCCAATGCGATCAGCGCCTGCTTGGATCATGGCAATGAACGTGTCCGCATCCCGAATGCCGCCGGCGGCTTTGACTTTGACCACGTCGCCGACGGTTTGTTTCATCAACCGCACATCATGCACAGTGGCGCCGCCAGTACCAAAACCCGTGGCAGTTTTAATAAAGTCTGGTTGCACCGCTTTGGCAATGGTGGCGGCGCGGATGATATCCGCATCAGTTAAATAGCAGTTTTCAAAAATCACTTTACACGGCACCTGATGGTCATGACAAACGGCCACGATCTGCGTCATTTCCGAGCGGATATAATCGCTGTCGCCAGCTTTTAAGCGACCAATGTTTAAGACATAATCGATTTCATTGGCGCCATTTGCGATCGCATCTTGAGTTTCAAAGACTTTGGCGGCAATTGAAGTTTGACCTAACGGAAACGCGATCGCCGCGCCGGTATCAATGTCAGTCCCTTTCAGTTGCGTGGCACAAAGTTTGGCTTGGACTTGATTGATCGCCACCATTTTGAAGTGATAGGCTTTGGCCTCATCACATAATTTGATCATGTCTGCGTCGCTGGCGTCGGCGTGTAAATTGGTGTGATCCACGAAGCGTGCCAGTTGATCTAAGGTATATGCCGTCATAGTGAGTCCTCCTATATGTTATTACATATTAAAATATAAACCGGTTTCAAAAATATTGCAAGTTAGCGTTGACACCTGCACGGTTACCGTGTATTTTTAAGTCGGAGGTTAGTTAGTCAAGTAACTAACTAATGGAGGTGAACCCATGCATTTTGATGCGGATAGTGTGGTGCCGCTGTTTCAACAAGTGGCACAGCAACTGCAAGCCGGTATTTTAAGCGGGGCGTTTCAAGAAAATGAACAAGTCCCATCGACCACAGCGATGGCGCGGCAATATCAACTCAACCCAGCCACTGTATTGAAAGGCATGAATGTGCTGGTGGAAGCCGGTTTGATCGAAAAAAAGCGCGGCATCGGGATGTTTGTTTGCCCAGGTGCCAAAGCCAAGTTGCAACAATTGGCGATCGCAGATTTTGGGGAAACGCTCAAGCCAGTGATCCAAGCGGCCAAAGCGTTGGGAATGGATAAAGACGCATTGCTTCAAGCAATCGATAAGAGGTGGGACAAATGAGCACGATCACGATTTCTCACGTGCAAAAAAAATATCGGCAAAAGCCGGTATTACAAGATGTGAACTTGGCGATCCAAGCCGATCAAATCTATGGCTTGTTAGGCCGCAATGGCGTTGGTAAAAGCACCTTGATGCGCATCATCGCCAACCGCACTCGGATCAAATCTGGCACGGTGACTTTAGATGGCGAGTCAGTGTTTGAAAATGAACGCGCGCAAAACCGCATTTATTTAATGAGCACCGCCAAATTGTTACCTCAAGAAGAAAAAGTGTTCAAACTCTTCAAGTTGATCAAAACCATGTATGGGGATTTTGATGACGACTATGCGGCACATTTGGCCAAGGCGTTTGACTTAGACACCCATAGTAAATTGCGCAAGCTGTCCACTGGTTATCAAACCATTGCCAATTTGATCATTGCCTTATGTGTGCCTTGCGACTTTATTTTCTTGGATGAGCCGGTGTTAGGCTTAGATGCCAATCACCGCGAGTTGTTTTATCAAGAACTGGCCGAAACGTTTTCTGCCAAGCCGCGCACCTTTGTGATCGCCACGCATTTGATCGAAGAAGTGTCTGGGTTGTTGAACCACGTGTTTGTGCTCGCTGACGGCAAGATCTCATTGGATGAAGATGTGGATGTGTTGCAACAGCGCGGGCGGCAAGTTTCTGGCCCAGCCGCGTTGGTGCAAGATTACTTACAAGGCGTGCCGGTTTTGCACACCACGCGCTTAGGCGGCATGATGACGGCTTATTGTTTGCAAACGCCACTCGAGCGGCCTTTGCCAGCTGGGGTGAGCTTAGATGGAATGAACTTGCAGCGTTTGTTTATTGAAGTGACGAGAAAGTCAGGTGGCGATGATGAAATATAGTCGCTTGTTAAAAGCCACCTCCTTGACAACATTTGTTTCAGCAGCTGCTGCGGGGTTAACGTTGGTGGTCGTTGAGATCGCCTGGCCGTTATGGCATGACCCCCATGGTGCGATCCTCGTCAATTGGGTGTTTTTGGCCATGGTGTTAGGGTGGGTCTCAGGCATGATAGGGTGCCAACAAGTGTTGGGCATTGGTTTTGCCACTGGTGCCAGTCGCAAAACCATGATCTTGACGCAATGGACACATGGCTTTGTGATCGCGGTGAGTTTCAGCGTGTTGGCGTTGCTCATTCAGCGTGTCCTAAAGATCAGTGGCGTGAAATTGGCGAGTCGCGTGTCGAGTTTTCCCCATTTCATGGCTGCTGGTGGCATGATCAACAGCTTGATTTACTTGACGTTGCTCAGTTTGGTGGCTGTCGCCATCGGGAGTTTGGCCGGGGTTGGGTTCATTTATTTACCAAGTAAAGTCGTTGTACCGGCTTTGTTTATCTTTATGATCATGGTCGTGCCGCTGATCATGGTGATCGGCATGGTTGGCGCGTTTGGGGTCCAACAGCTTTGGCCTGGGATTTTGACGCATGCTTGGGTGCAACTAGTGGGCTTTGCCGGCTTAACGGCAGTTTTAGGGCTGATCGATTATCTGGTGTATCAACACCTTGATGCCCCGCAAAATATCAGGAGGCGCTGATGAAAAATCAAGTGATCTTGCAGCGGCTGTTCAAAAGCATCGCCTTGCCATTGGTGTGTTTTTTCCCGGCGGCGATCGGCTTGTGGTTGGTGGCTTGGGTGCTGTTTTTCCAGTGGTTTGGCGTTAAGGCTGACTTTGGCCCGATGCCGATCGAAATTTGGCTGGCGGTGTTTGCGGGATTAGCCTATTTTACGGCTCAAGGGCCTTTTAACTTGGCGATGCAAACTGGCGTGTCGCGGCGGTATTTCTTTTCCGCGCTGATCTTAGTATGGGTCAGTTGCACGGTTTTAGTCGCCGCAGTTTTAGGCATTTGGTCCCATTTTGCGCCGATGCCGCAACTATTGATCCAAGATCTCGGGTATCGCGGCGCGCTCAACGGTTCAGTTCTGATCGCCAATGCCTTGTTGGTACTACTCAGCTTGATGGTGGCAGCGTTAGTCGGGATCTTGGTCCAAGTCGCGACGATGAAAGTGACGCCTGATAGCCGCTGGTGGCTGTTCGTTGTGTTATTCGTGTTGCTGTTTTGGCTGGTGCAATCACCAAAAAGCGCGCATGCCACCCAATGGTTAGCCCAGCTTTATTGGGGATGGCCGGCAGTGCTGGCAGTCGCCTTGGTGGGATTGCTGGGGTATTTAGGCCATGAATTTCAAGTACTCGAACCCAGAAATTAACGCGTTTGCCAAGTGGCAGGCGCGTTTTTTTGAGTAAAATGAGTTGGAACTCACTTATGAACGACTTACACCTGGATTCACTGGCAAGTTGGGTCAAAGATATTTCCTACATTTTGCCTTTGACTTATGCCGGACACGCGATGACGCAGATCATTATGGATGGCACCAAGCTATCAAGTTTAGGCTTAGATATTGGCGTTTTATTGGCGTTCTTAGCGGTTTTGACTGCGTTGAACGTGCGCGGTATGCGGCGTTATCGCAAAGTTTAAGCGCACAACAAATGGCATCCGCCGATCGCGGATGCCATTTTTTAATCGAGTTGAAATTCTGCGGCGTATTGTAATTCGCCGGTGACATGAGCTAAGGCCCCATCAAATAGCGGTTTGATCAAAAAGTATTCTGCGGGGATGCCAGCTGGTGGGGTGATGTCAAAATCCGCTGCCGGCGTGTAACCAAAGCGGCCATAATACTTGGGGTCGCCTAAAATACTAATGGCGCGGCGCATATCTTCGCCAGCCGTGACTTCTAAGTAGGTGATCAAGGCGCCACCGACGCCTTGGTTTCGATAGGCAGGTAGCACTGCCAATGGCGCTAAGACGAAAATCGGGGTTTGGCCGACATGTGCCAGGCTCAACATGGCGTGGCCGATCACTTGACCGGCATCATTTAACGCAATGGCATCATATTGTGGCCGATAATCAGCGCTTTGGCGCAGGCGTTTGATCAGTTGAAATTCGTCGCCGTCTGAATGCTTGGCAGTTTCAAAAGCAGCTTTGACGACTTGTTGGCTTTCATCAAAATACTTGGGTTGGATCGGTTCGATACGCATGTGCTGTTGGCTCCTTTTTAATTACAAGCAGGGCAGAAATCTCCTGATTTTAATCAGGCAGATGAATGCCCTATTTTTGACGTCGTGAGGCGTATCTGCCACCCGGCGTTGTTCGCTGATTCTCGATGTAACGTTCGACCACTTCTCTACTCATGTCGCCTAATGTGCTCATGTAATAGCTGTGTGACCATAAGTGCCCACCCCAGAACTTTTGTGCTTTGACCTCTGGATGCTGGTCGAAAAACATTCGAGCCGAGGCACCTTTGAATGCTTTAACAATCGTAGTTGGTGTGTACTTTGGCTTGAAGCTGATAAGTAAATGTACGTGGTCAGGCATGACTTCCATCCGCTCAATAGTGACGCCATTGAGGCTGGCAATCCTTTCAAGGATGGCCTTCATGTCATTCACTAACTTTGGTGTTGTAAAGGCTGGATTGCGATATTTTGTGACCCAGATAAGGTGAAAATGAAAATTGTAAACATAGTTGCGTTCATGGATTGCACCGTCCAAGTTGCCCTCTTTGCTGTTCATATGTACTCCTTCTAATGCTATATTACCAACGATTTCGATACTTTTTAGTGTCTTATATGATATAATCATTTTAGCACAAGTAAGGAGGCGAAACTACATGAATCAGACAATGGCTCAGTTGCCTTACCACTACGGGGTGAAGGTCCGCATTTTCCCGTCTAACGAGCAAAAACGGCTCATCAAGCTCAACAGTGACGCCAGCCGGTTTGTTTATAACGAGATGAACGGGATG
>NZ_BAAFZI010000025.1:0-35144 GCF_045862175.1 Lacticaseibacillus salsurae
TAGCGTATAAGACCCGCTTGATGATTAACCATCGAGTGGGCGGTGCCGTATCTAAGCAAATTGTGGTCGTCACGCCATCAGGCGCGGCTCTCACAAGCTCCCAGCTTTAGCTGGGAGTGGTTGACGATCTATTGCTATTGTAGCACGCAAAAACCGAGCCGCTATAGCGACTCGGTTTTTGCATGGCGCTATAAGGCAAACGTCATCGAAGCTAAGAAACTTTGGATGCGCGCGTCATCAGAATTGAAAAAGCCGTCTGTCGGGCCGTCATAGCGCATTTTGCCATGTTCCAAAAACAAGATCTTGTTGGCCACTTGTTTGGCAAAAGCCATGTTATGGGTCACGATGATCATCGATTGATTTTCATTGTGGATCTTTAACAACACTTTCAACACTTCCAGTTCTAACTCTGGATCCAAAGCCGAGGTCGGTTCATCCAGCAAAATATAGCGCGGATGCATCGCCAAACTGCGCGCAATGGCCACACGTTGCGCTTGGCCGCCAGAAAGTTGCGCCGGATAGCTGTCGGCTTTGTCGGCTAAGCCCACTTGTTGCAGCAAGTCGCGCGCTTCTTTTTCCGCGTCGGCTTTAGGGGTTTTAAGCACATGCACAGGGCCTTCGATCAGGTTTTTCAACACGGTCAAATGCGGAAACAAGTTGAAGCTTTGAAACACCATTTCGGTAACTTGCCGCGCCGCCAAAGTGGTTTTGCCACTGATCGGTTGGGCATAGTCGATGGTCAAGTCTTCTAAGTGCAAAATGCCAGATTCTGGGCGTTCCAATAAGTTCAAGCTGCGCAAAAACGTGGATTTCCCAGAACCTGATGGGCCTAAGATCACCGTGGTTTGTTCTGCTGGAAACGCCGTGGAAATATGGTCTAACACCACATTATCGCCAAAGCTTTTGGTGAGGTTTTCAACTGAGATCATGCGGCGCCTCCTTGCGTGGTTTGCAGATAAAGACTAGATTTCACTTCTAGCCATTTTTGCAGCCAAGACAACACGGTACAAAATACGGCATAGATCAACGCGACTAATGTGTACATCAACAGCGGCTGATAGTTGGCGGCGGCGATCTGTTGGCTGACTTCAAACATTTCGACGATGGTGATCGAAGCAGCCAAGCTGGTATCTTTCACCAAACCGATAAACGAGTTGGACAAAGGTGGCAGCGCCGTGCGCAGCGCTTGGGGAATAATGATGCGGCGCAACACCAACGAGCGGTTCATGCCGATCGCATAAGCCGCTTCCCATTGGCCTTCTGGCACTGACAACAATGCGGCGCGAACGGTTTCAGCACAATAAGCGCCAGTATTCAGCGAAAAGGTGATGATCCCAGCGGTATATGGGTCAAGCTTGATGCCACTTGGCGCCAAGCCTGGAATGATCAAATAAGGTAAGCCGAAATACACAATGAATAATTGGACCAATAATGGGGTGCTGCGAAACAGCCACACGTAAAATCCGGCGATCCAGCGTAAAATGCTAAATGCACCGCGCTTGGTGCTGATTCGGGTCAATGCCACCACTAACGCTAATGCCAAGCCAATGATAAACGAGATCACCGCGATCGGAATCGTGTACTTCAAACCGGCGACGATTAGCTGTGGCAATGCTTGGGTGATAATTTTCCACATAAATTCGACTTCCTCCTGAAAATACTTATCTTTTGTTCAATTGTACCTTGTTCAAGCCATAAAAAAAACCGCCACGACCAAACGAGCCGGCCTGAGGCGGAATTTCTTTGCGATACGGTTACTTTTTGTTCAAACTTTCAACTTGTGTGGAGAGCACCAAAGCCACGATCGCCAAGATCATGACGAACATGAACCCAGCATGCGTGCCGACAGTCAACCCAGCCACGCCAGCTTGTTGCGCACTGCCAAAGGCGATCAAACTTGTCGCGATCGCAGTGGCCACAGCGCCGACGATTTGTTGCAAGGTGTTTAAAATGGCACTACCATCAGCGCTTAAAGGACCAGCTAAACTGTTCAAGCCGTAAGTTTGGGCTGGTGACATCGCCAAAGGTGCGCCGATCATTAACACCACATGTCCGAAGATCACCCAAGCTAAGCTGGAGTGGGCATTGGCTGTCAACAAGATGCCAACGCCGATGATCGCGATCACAAAGCCGATGCGAGATAACCACTTGGCGCCGTGATTGTCATAAGCGCGCCCAGCCGCTGCAGAAACTAAGGCGTTGACGATCCCACCTGGTAACATGACGATCCCAGTTAACGCCACTGGCAAATGCATGACCCGTTGTAAAAACATTGGCAACAAGTACATCGAAGCCAAGATCACACCAAAATCAAGCATGACCAACAAGGTCCCAACCGTAAAGCGGCGAGTTTTGAACACATGTAAGTTCAACATTGGCTTGGCCATGTGCAATTGACGATGGGCATAAAAGTATAACGCCAACACGCCAATGATCAATGCAGCCAACACTGGCAAGGATAGCCAGCCTTTATCAGAAGCAAAGGTGGCCCCGATGACGATACCGGCAAAGCCGATGGTCGAAGCTAAAATCGATAACCAATCGACTGGCGTATGGGTTTGTTGATAAACATTATCCAAATTGCGTGCCGCAAAAATAAACGCGATCACCAAAAACGGCACAAACAACCAGAAAATAAACCGCCAAGATAACTTGGCCAATAATAACCCAGTGATAGTCGGCCCGATTGCTGGGGCGAACATGATCACTAACGCTGCCATCCCCATGACAGCACCGAGTTTATGCGGTGGGAAGATCTGTAACGCCACACTAAACATCAAGGGCAATACTAAGCCAGTCCCGATACCTTGGATCATCCGGCCTAACAGCACCATTGGGAAAGCCATCCCTAATGCGGAAATGACGGCGCCGACGATAAAGGCCCCTAAGGCAAATAAGACGATTTTTTTAGTGGTAAACCATTTTGTTAATAAACTGGACAGCGGCATGCAGATACCGATCACCAACATATACCCGGTGACCAACCACTGGATCGTGCCTTGGCTGACGTTTAACGCAGTCATCAATGATGGCAGTGCGATATTTAATGCCGTTTCTGAAAACATACCGACGAACGACCCGATCATCAAGCCGACCATCGCCAATGCTGGATGCGCGATTTCAACGCGCGCTTTCGGCATTGCTTGAGATAATTCCATGAATGTTCACTCCTTTGATTAAAACATCGCCAAAAAAAAATAGCCGTATCCGACTAGTAGTTGTTGCGACGCCTAGATAGTCCACTAGGCGTTGCGATGTTTTGATTACCGGTCATCTTAGCAGAAATTGTCCGCGCGTGTAAGTGCAAATTGAAATTTTCAAGAAAAAAGGTTTCAAGAGGGGCGGCGGTGGTTTGGCTTTGGGACTCCGGCTGGTTTGCCGTGGCATGGTGAGGGTCCTCGAAAAAGCTAGCCGGGATGTCTTGCTACGCTCTCCACCCGCCGGATCTTTTCCTGCGGCTTTCTGTAAGCGATAAATCGCTAACAGAAATCTCACGATGCCGCGCCAAACCAGCCTCCGTCCCAAAGCCAAACCACCGCTGGGCGACGACTTAGATATTGCTTGGCTGACACTAGTAGGCAATACCTACTAGTCCAAAGTGATCAGTCAGCGATGACGCGCTAAGCCTGAAAGGTTGTGATTGGAAGGGAACTGGCCAATTTCTGCTGACAATGAAATCAAAGAAGACGTGGATTTTGGCGCCAGCCGTCTGGAGAACTGATGGTTTTTTTCAAGGACGTCAATATGTCATGACTTATGTGTCAACGTATCATAATTTGTTAGTTAACATCACGATCGTAGAAAAGCTGTGGGCGGAGGAGAATTGGCATAACGAAGGGAAACTAGCCAATTGCCGTGAAAGTGAAATCAAGGATGACGCCGGTTTTGGCGGCATGCGCAGATTTCACCGGCAAGTTTTGAAACAGTGGTTTGTGCTGGTTCAAAACTTAGGCGTAAGAACATCGGCGCTTTTTGCCGATTTCTGAAGCCGGCCGCACGGCAACTTGGCCAGTTTCCCGCAGTGGCGCCAATTCCCCATAGCCCACAGCTTTTCGGCGGCAACAAAAAAACGTCAGCCATGAAAGCTCATGGCTGACGCCTTTTCAGATACTATTCAGCTTCGACTGGTTCGACGTTGCGACCTTGAAAGGCGCTTAATGCCTTGCGGGCGATCGGGCCGACGATCAACAGTTGCAATGGCAAAGCCATAAACACGTTGAAGATCCAAGTGTGCAGGTAAGTTAAAACAATGTTACCCGCAAAGTTTTGCGTGACGATCATCCCGAAGGCGGACATCAAAGTGACCATCCCAGCAACCATTAAAATCGAAATGCAGATGCCGATGATGGCAGGCTTTTTTTCCATTTCAGGTTTGAAAATATGATTGAAGAAGATCTTCTTGGCAATGGGGCCAACTAAGCCCAGATCCAAGATCAACGCGATGACCAACGCCATTGGGTAACCTTTCAGCACTTCCAAGATATAACCAGCAGAAAAACCGTCAGATAACGCGACGTTATAGCCGGCCATCACAAACACCATTAAACCAGCCATGATCAAGCTGAAAAAGACTTCTTCTTTAAAATTCTTAGGCACGTGTAAACTCCTCATAAGTGGGTATAAAATTTTGGGAGGTAGAGTCAGTGGCAAGCCACCTATACGGAACCAAGCGACAAAAGGTTGTCACCCACAACAAGGATTAACGTTACCAGAAAAAAACGCCGCGCGTAAGGATTATTTTCAGAAAGTTTCAGAAAGTTAGGCGCGCCGATACCAAGAAAAGATTTGGTCAGCGGTTTCAGCGTTGAGATAGCGCACTTCGACGTCCTCATTGCTGTCGCCGCGGCGAATATTTAATTCCAAATGGGTCAAGCGCTTCGGCGTCATCCACATACTTTGTTTCAATGACATGGCTTGGATGTTTTTGCGGCGCACCACATATTGCGTTTGCGTCCAAAAGCTACCAGTTTGGACCAACAAGGTATAGTCGTCGATGATTGCCACACCGGCAAGCCCGGCGGCATATCGACCTTGTAAGCCTTGTGCGACCAGCCAAATGGCGGCAATGACTAACGCCCAAAGTAGCCAATGCGGTGAAATGCGGCTGATCGCAAAGGCGATGATCGCCACTAACAACAAGTTCCATAACACCAAGTTGCGCACATAATACCAGTGGCTGGCTTTGGGAATAGGCGTTAAGGCAGGCGGCGTTTGTGGCACCCAATCGACAAAGTTGTGCATCATTTCAAAAGCGCGGGAAGCTTTGATCACCGGCAACAATACCAAGTCGTTATCTTTTTCATCATCTGCGGCGTTGCTGGCCAATAACGCTTGAATGGTGGTGAGGTGTAATAAATGCCGCAACAAGCTTTGCCGCAAGCGCACGGCTTGAATGCGACTGCTACGCACAGACACTTCCAAGCGTTTGAAAAATCCGCGCGTTGCCGTTAGGGTATGGGCTTGTTTGGTCAAGGTGAAGTGATAGTAGCGTTGCAACAAGTTTAAATAAGAGATCAAAATCGCAACGGCTAACAAGAAAATCACCAAAATAGCCACAATCAGCGCCGCCAAGTGAGCCAGTTGATCAACGGCATTTTGTTCCCAAGTTTTAGGGATCAAGTCGTCGAGTTTGTCCCAAGCCCAAGCCAGCGCCGCTAAAATCGCCAAAAAGCCCATACTAGTGGCGGCATATAAGTTCAGATCTCGCGCTGAGATCTGATATTGCGCGTCAAAAGCTGGCGTCGTAGGCTGCAACTCAGGTTCGCTAGTCGCACTTGGCGCCACTTGGTGATGCCGATGCGCTTCGATGGCTTGCCCGACTGCAGTTGATACGGCAAACAAGGTGCCAGCGCCGGCTTTGCCATCTTTGCTGGAAGTTTCGATATTTAAGGTTTCTAGGCCAAACGGTTGCAAGAAAAACCACTGCTGATGGCTAAGGGTTTGGATATTGGGATAAGGGATGTGGCGTACTTTTTTGACGAATAAGCCGGAATTGATGGTCACGGCAGTGTCGCCGATTAAATAAGTAAAGCGCCAATAGCGAATCAGCGCTAAACCGGTGGTGAAGGCGACTGCGGCAATGATCCACAGTAGCGTCCACTTAGAAAATCCGTGCCGCGCGCCATCGGAAACCGCCAATAGCAACAGATACCACCACGTTTTGAATTCTGCACCGATCATCACCGGCAAAGCCAACAATGGTAAGCGTTTAGGCGTCATCGCGGGCCTCCTTGGCCAGTTGCATGATCTGCTCACGCAAGGCATCTGCCACTGACACTTCCACGCCAGCGATTTCATGGGTAGTGGCCGCAGTTTGCACTTTGACGCTTTGTAAGTGTTGGCCGCGCAATAGCGGGCCTTGTTCTAAAGTTACATTTTGGATCCTGGCAATGGGGATGGCTTCGGTTTTGCGGAAAATAAAGCCGCTTTGTAACACCACATCATCAGGGGTGATTTGATAACGCCAAAAGGCATAGCGATAAGGGATCAACACCAAGTGACTGCCCACATGGATGACCCCTAACCCCAATGCGATCGCCATCAGCCACCAAGGCCAAGCCCATAAATGGTTGGCCAGCCATAATGCCCCGGCGACATTTACCCATATGCCGCCGTCGATCAGCGCCCGCAAGCGCCAAACGCGTTTGATTTGAACCGGTAGTTGTGTTTGCATGATCACGCCTCCAAGTTGCATTCAGTGTACCAACTGAACGGCGCTTGTGCAATTGTAAACAAGCAAATTCAAGCATAAAAAAATCGGCAGGGGGACCTACCGATCAAAGTTTTACACTAATGGCTCATAAACCAGCTCGACTAATTCTTTGTGGCTGGCGAAGTTGACGCTGACGATGCGCTGTTCTAGGACTTTTTGATATTCTTCCAAGACGTCATAAGGCAGTGGCGTCAGTAAATGGAGATCATCGATGACATCTGCGACAGAATTGGTGGTATCAAAATCGATAAAAATGTCCACCTTGCTGAGGCAATCGGCTAGCAGTTCAGACAGCTCCGCGTCAGGTTTGCCACTGGCGTCGGTGATCACCACTTGTTGATGATTCAGCGGCTGGTGGTCGAATTGGATCAGTTTCAAGGCGTTGAAGACATTCATAGCGATTACTCCTTATGATTTGATTGCCTCAATTTTAGCACAACGCAGCCATCGCGTTGCAAGATTTTACTGGGCTTGTCGCAAGCGCAGCCCTAACAAGCCGCCGATCACCCCGATCACTGCAAAAGTGGCAAACGCCACTTGAAACCCAGCGATGCCGCCAACTTGCGTTAAGATCGCAGTGGCTAAAGCGACCCCTAATGCACCAAGCAGTTGCCGCGCCGTGGTGGTCACCGCAGTCCCATCGGCAAGCCATTTTTTCGGCAAGGCATTAGCGCCAGTGGTCACTGCCGGCATCATCACAAACGCGTTACCAGATTCTGTGACACAAGCGAGCAAAATGGCGCCGATCAATGGCAAGTGACCGGCAAAAATTGCCAGCAACAAAAACCCGCCAGTGATCAAACTCATCCCGATCAACACCACGCGCTTTGGCCCCACAGCATCAAGTAATTTGCCAGTACGCGGATTCAATAACGCCAAGCTGACAGCAGCAGGCACCAACGATAAGCCGGAAACCAGTGGCGATACTTTTAAAATCGTTTGGAAATATAGCGGCATGACCACAGTGGTGACGATCAACGCGATGTATGAGATCCCTGTCAACAAACAAGCCAAGCGAAACTGCGCGGTTTGCAACACTCGCAATTGTAGCAAAGGTTTGGGTTGGTGCCACAAGCGCCGCACGAACCAAACTGCCGCCGCGGCGGCGATCACCAAAACCAAGATCAAACTGATCGTGAAGCCTTGGTTGCTGGCTTCAGAAAGCACATATAATAATGCCGGAAAGCTGGCTGCCAATACGACGCTGAGCCAATCCAAGCGGCTCAAGCTTTGCGGCATCACATCTTGGATCGTGCGCGTTGAGGCGAGTAACACCAATAAACTGACGATCAAAAACAAGCCAAACAAGGCGCGCCAAGAAAACCAGGTCAACAACACCCCAGAAATGATGGGGCCGACTGCCAAAGCCGAGCCCATCACCAAGCCGGCGATGCCCATCACCGCGCCGCGCTTGGCTTGTGGGGTGATGGTCAACAACACAGTTTGAAAACTTGGGAAAATAATGCCGACCGCTAACGCTTCTAGTAATCGTCCGATCATCAACACGCTGAAACTTGGTGCCCAAATACATAGTGCAGTGCCGACGCCAAAGGTGATGACGACGGCTTGAAAGAGTCGCTTGAAGCCGATATTGTTTAATAACCATGGTGACACTGGGATCATTAAGCTCATCACCAACATAAAGCCAGTGGTCAACCAGGCCACCGTGCTGGCGCCTAAGTGAAACGCCTGCATGAAAGCTGGATACGCCGTGCTTAACG
Organism: Lacticaseibacillus salsurae; assembly: GCF_045862175.1. Taxonomy (NCBI): domain Bacteria; kingdom Bacillati; phylum Bacillota; class Bacilli; order Lactobacillales; family Lactobacillaceae; genus Lacticaseibacillus; species Lacticaseibacillus salsurae. Next base: position 8,434 of record NZ_BAAFZI010000025.1, read on the forward strand.
CCGATTGCGAAATCGACATCGAAAACGTGCCAGTCAGTAACGTGGCGACAAAGGCGCGTCTTGATTTTTCAGTTAACATTTTCCTACCTCCAAGTCGATTATAGGCGTAATGTTCGGCTTTTGCGTCACTGTAAGCGGCATCTTTTGAAAATAAGCCAAGAAATTTTCAGCCAACTTACATAAGTTATTTACTATGCTTCCATAAGTTGATATTATGTCATCATATGCTTATTTCAGAAAACTAACCTGGAGGAAAACAAAGAATAATGACGTATGATCTTGGCGTGCGCCTTGCCGCCGAATTCATTGGCACGGCAATTATGGTTGCGCTTGGTAACGGTTCGGTTGCCAATGTAGACTTAAAAGGGACTAAAGGGAATGGTTCTGACTGGATGTTGATCGCTTGCGGATACGGCGCAGGGGTCATGATCCCTGCGATGATCATCGGTGGGATCTCAGGCAACCATATCAACCCAGCGTTCACCATTGGGTTGGCGGTATCGGGGATGTTCCCATGGCAAGAAGTATTGCCATACATTTTGGTGCAAATGGCTGGGGCCATGTTTGGCCAGTTATGTGTCTATGCCGCTTATGAACCCCATTATGATCTGACCACCAATCCCCAACATATCTTAGGGACGTTCAGCACGATCAACGCCACCAAAAGTCAGCTCAACGGTTTCATCAACGAATTCATCGGCTCATTCATCTTATTCTTTGGGGCGTTAGGCATCACCAAAGCGCCATTTTTCGCCAATAACTTAGGTACTGCCCACATGGCACTTGGCTTTTTGGTCGGGACGTTGGTCGCTTCATTTGGCGGACCAACTGGGCCAGCCTTAAACCCAGCGCGTGACTTAGGCCCTCGGATCTTGCATGCTTTGTTGCCATTGAAGCACAAAGGCGGCTCTGATTGGGGTTATGCTTGGGTGCCAGTGGTGGCGCCGATCTTGGCTTCCATTTGTGCCATTGCATTATATAAAAATGTCTTCATGTAAACGACTGACTGCCTAGCGATAGGCAGTTTTTTTGTTGAGAAAGGCACGATCGTATGTTGACGAAAAAAATCCTTTGCTCAACTTTACGAGCAAAGGATCTGTTTCGTCATTTTTTACGCTCTCTTGCCGAAGCGATCCCGGCTTCTTGGCGGTACTTGGCCACTGTACGTCTAGCGATCACAAAACCTTGGTCAGATAAGGCTTTGGCAAGGGCGGCATCGCTAAGGGGTTTGGCTGGGTCTTCTTGTGCGACGGCTGCTTTTAAAGCGGCTAACAGTTGGGCAGTTGAACGACTTTCACCAGCAGTTGCCGGACTATAGCGGGAAAAGAACATTTTCAATGGGTAAACACCGTGATCTGTTTGCAGATATTTGTTATTGATCGTGCGCGATACTGTCGATTCAGACAATTGCAGACGCTGAGCAATATCGCGCAACAACAAAGGCGCTAATGGTAAACTGGGATCTTTGAAGTACTCAAATTGCGCTTGGATAATTGCGCGGCCGATCATGATCAATGTTTCTTGGCGCCGCTGCATCGCATATTCAAGAGATTGAAATTGAGCTTTCTTTTCTCGCAGATAACGTTGAACTTCACTATCATTGGTGGCGCTGAGTCGCTCGTAGGTGGCTTGGGCAAAAATGAGTTCAGGTTGGCTGTGGCGATTGAGCGTTAATGAAGCTTTACCATTTTTTATTGTCAGTTTCAGCTCAGGAACAATGTATTCAATTTGGGTACGCCCATAGGCTGCGCCGGGATTTGAAGTCAGGGTTTGAATATAGGCGACACAGTCGTCAAGCTGTGTTCGCGAAAGTGTTAGGTTGACTTCTAGGTCATGCCAACGATGCTTGACCAAATCATCAAAGCTATCCTCTAACAAGGCCAAAACCCCTTCTGGAATTTGGTCTGGGTCTTGCTCGGCTTGTAAATACAGACATTCTTGCAGATCTCTGGCCCCGACGCCAGGTGGATCAAGGCGCTGCAACAAGGTGACTGCATCTAATACTTCAGTCATGGAAAGACCGAGTGCCTCGGCAATTTCATCATTGGTTAAAGCCAGATAGCCACGCGGGTCAAGTTGCTGGATCAAATAAATGACGATTTGACGTAAGTGGGTAGCTCGCATGGTGAGTTGAACTTGTTCAAGCAAATAGGTGAATAATGAAGGTTGCTGGGCTTCAACTTGCGGGCTGTCAGCTTCAGGGAGCCGGTGGTCTAAGGTTGTATGAACACTGATCAACGGATTGGCCATACTTATGTCTTCAAGATAAGTGGTGAGATCGATGGCATCAAGTTGTAGGATCAAAATCGATTGGCGCATACCTTGTGAAAGACTTAAGCTTTGACTTTGCGATTGGTTCAGTTGAAACCCTTGTGAATCACTCATGCCACTCATCCTTTCGTTGAATTTGTTAGGGGGGTGCTCCCTTCAATTAGATACAAGCAAGAAAGATGCCAAAATGTGTCGAGTATCAAGACACAATAACAACAAAGCCAAACGATCAATAGCAAATCGCTTGGCTTGATGTGTCTTATTGGTTCTAAGCGCAGTCTGGATGGTTTAATTGTCGCCAAAGACGATGTCGTACAAATAGTTGATCTCGCCATCTGGGACAACGACGGAGTAAGTTTGTTCGATGTCACTTAAGGAACGTTTGATTTGGGCTAAACCGCGGGAACGTGAATTAACGTCTTTTGGCACATACATCAACGGCTCATCGTTGCGGATCAAACGCTCGATCAGCGCTGAAATGTGCACGTATAAGGTGGAACGTTGACTGTTGGAAAGGTGGATCTGCGCGCGGTCTTCAAGGTTTTCGATCATTTTCCCCACGGTATTGATCACTTTATGGGCATCTAAGATCGTGACCGCAGATAACAGACGTTCCAGCGAAAGATTTTGGATCAGCTTGTCATTGATAGTCGATAGTACTGCCGGATCTTTCACATCTGGAAACAAAATATGCAACACGTCACGGCCTTCAGACGAGACCAAAGTTTCCAATGAGATATATGGCACATGTTTGAGTTTCGGGTCGTTGGTACCGACAACGGCAACGACGTGATATTGCTTAAACATTTGGGCTTGTTCACCGTGATCGCGTAAAAAGGCGAAATCTACAGACTCCACTTGGTAATCCAGAGATTCAGGAATGCTTTGCTCCAAGAAGGCTTGAATCTGCCGAGCTGAACCCACTCCAGTATGGCAAGTGGTGATGATCATTGGCTTTTTTTCGATCACCGGATAAGTCAGTTTGAATTGAGGTAGCAATTCTTTTTGGGTGCGCTGGCCGATTTCATCCAAGCTGGCCCCATTTTGGATCAAGTCACCGACAAATAAAGCTTCTTGGGTGGAAACGTTACTCATTAACAGTAAAGGCCCTGTTTGCAGTTCACCTAGTGTTTCTGGCAAGATCATCAAAGAACCCATGTCAACTAAAACGATCAGTCCTTTGCTGCAGTCATACTTGGTGACATAAGAGATCAAGAATTCTTTGACTTGATCAACAGATACTGTCAAAGGCATGTCATAGGCGTCAAAAATTTTGCGATTCAGCATTTGGTTGGCGACATCAGCGATCGAACTGGCGGTTGAAAAGCCATGAGCCAAGATCAAAGCATGTTGCCCCAACTCTTCGGCATTGAGTTGCAAGCTAAATAAGTATCCCAGTAACAACAAGCGATTCATGGCATCTAAGCGAAAATCCAGCTTGGTGCGAACCAGATCCAAAAAGGCTTTGAGGATCTGATTTTCAACTGTGGCGTGCTCTTGCATGAATTTCAATAAATGGTTGATTTTTTCTTCGTTGGCTGGCGTCAAGGTGATGTCAAAGTCATGTTTGCGATACATGAAATTGGCGATCGCAACGACAGCATTACCTTTGATCTTCACAAAAAAGCTTGAGTTGAGGTAATCAAATAATCGCTGGATCACTGAGGTCATGTACTTGAGTGATTCGTTTTCGTAGCGTTGATCTTGGTGCACCATTTGATCCATTAGTGCGGCGGTTTCACGCGCTAACTTTTGCTGGACCAAATCAGCGCCTAGACGATGGTGCTCAAGGTCCATATCGAGTTGGATGAATTTTTGGATCAAGGTATTCACTTGAGAGTTATCATCATGCCAAGTACGCAAATAGTCGCTGAGCTTGTTTGTCGGGGTGAATACCACAGCTTCTTGGGCGATGGTTTCTTGTTCATTGACAGCCAGTAAGTTAGTCAACAAGCCATTACCAATATTTTCCGTCGAAACCATTAACGTTTGATCTTGTCGATTTTCGCTGAAGACATGGGCACAAATGATCCGCACATCATTGCGTAACTCACCAATGTTGGCTTTGTATTGGCGGTTATATAAGCGGTTGATGATCCAAGGACTAACTGACAAGGTGCGATTCAAACGTTGCGCTTCATTTAAAAAAGCCATGTAAATGTGGCAACGTAGCTCGATTTTAGAGCGATCGTTAAGATCTGGGATCCTAACGGCGATCGGCACGCGACGCATGAAGGTCTGCAAAAAAGTTTCTTGCAAGTTTTCCGTAGTGGCAAACACTAGCCGCACAGTGGCTTTGCGAGGCTTTTGGGTATCGCCCATACGCATAAAGGTGCCAGTATCCATAAATGCAAACAATTTCTCTTGGCTTTCTGGATCAAGGCGATGGCACTCATCCAAAAATAAGATTCCGCCATCTGCTGATTCTAGCAGCCCGGGCATATCCGTAGTTGCACCTGTGAAGGCGCCTTTAGCGTAGCCAAACAGATTGCTCGACAGTAATTCGGGGTTGTGATAATACTGGGCACAATTCAGCGTCAAAAATGGTGCGTTAGGTTTAAGAATTCCTGCTTGAATGCAGTATTGATAGGACAATTCCGCCAGATAACTTTTCCCGACCCCAGTGCTACCAGATAAAATAAACGGCAAACCGGCAGGTGGATAAGCGAGTGCAGTCTTGATGTGATCGATATCTTCTTTCATGCTTTGGTCGCTACCAATGAATGATCGAAACACATTATCCTTGCTAGCTTGTTCAGCAAGCAACTCGTCTAATGACGCATACACATCCAAGCGTGGCGTGAAAAATTGACTGCTGAAAGCTTCACGATCAGCGAAATATGTTGGCCGTGATTTCACTTGGATCACCAAGTGCTGTTTTAATAAGTCATTGAGATATTGACTGGTGGTATTGCGACTTAATGACAAGGCTGCGGCAATGGCTTCAGTGGTGATATTTTTTAAATCAGGTAACGTTGATGCTGTGGTGGTGGCATTTTGAACAACTGATTTGACATCTTCTATTCTCATCTCAGAAATCCTTTCGACACAAAATGGGACTGTCGTATTTCCGTCGACTAAATGATAACATGTCCGCATCAATTGACAAGTAAATGAATTGGTCTATTCCAGTAAAACGCTGTTATGCCGCGTGACAGCGCCTTTTTTATTTTTTCGACAAAAGTTGGCATGCAAATTGCTTATATCTCAATGTAGGCTACTAAGGAATGAGTATTTCCGTCAAAGTATCACCTTGGTAGTGACGAAACATGAATCGAAAGGAGGAAGGACATTGAAATATCTGATTCTTGTGAGTCACGGGGAATTCTCCCAAGGATTAAAGCAATCGTTGTCTATGTTTGCAGCAGACAATATGGATACAGTGATCGCCGTGAGCTTATTGCCAGGCGAAGCTGCAGACACCCTAGGAAAGAGATTTGAACATACACTTGATCAATTGCCGGCTGACAGTCAATTCGTGGTCTTAGCCGATATCATCGGCGGCAGTCCGTTGACAATGGTCAGCAATATCTTAGGGGAAAAGGGCAAGCTAGCAGATACCTTGATTTTCGGCGGTATGAATTTCCCGATGGCCTTAACTGCATTAATGGCAAAAGACACGCTTGATGGTGCAGCCTTGGAGGCTAAAGTGCTGGCAGAAGCAAGCAACGCAGTCAAAGTGTTTAAAGTGACGTCAGATGATGACGATGATGATGAGATTTAAAGGAGTAGATGAACATGTCAGTATCATTTGTACGAATCGATGATCGGATGATCCATGGATTGATCACCACACGTTGGGGAAAAGAATTGCCTTGTGACGGCATCATTGCTGTTAATGATAAAGCGGCCACCAATCCAATTTTGAAAGAAGCTTATAAAGCAGCTGTCCCAGACAAAAAGGTGTTTGTTTGGACAATGGCCCATTTCAAGGATGTGCAGGAGAAAGTCTTAAAATCTGATACCAAGTATTTTTTGATCACCAAAAGCCCTTTGGATATGAAGACGATTTTAGTAGATTGGGGTTTTGTGCCAAGCGACATCAAAACCGTAAATGTTGGTCCTGGCAATGACCGTGAAAATACGATCAAGCTTGGGGACAATCAATCATTCACCCAAGCTGAAGGTGACGCTTTTGAAGCAATGGAAAAGGCTGGTTACAAAGTTGATTTTGCCTTGTTGCCAGATCAGCGCATCGGTAGTTGGGATAAATTCAAGTCGAAGTTTGGATATTAGACACTAATCAATAGGAGGTAATATTATGACGATCAGTTGGCTACAAGCTGCCATCTTAGGGTTGTTTGCCTGCTTGTGTTCTAACTCGTGTATGGCTGGTCAAGCCGTGGGTAATTACACGATCGGCCGTCCGTTAGTTGGTGGGTTGGTATGTGGTTTGGTTTTGGGCGACTTAAAACTTGGGATCGCCTGTGGGGTCGCGATGCAGTTGGTTTACATTGCCTTAGTGACACCAGGCGGCACGGTTTCAGCAGATGTCCGCGCAATCTCATATATTGGGATTCCGCTGGCAATGGTTGCGATCGCTTCTAAAGGGATGAACCCATTAGGGGCTTCAGCTGCCGATTTGGCTAAGTCTGTTGGGACTTTAGTTGGGACCGTTGGGACGGTTTTGTATTATGCCGTTGCGACATTGAACTTGGTTTGGCAGTCATTTGGTTGGAAGGATGTTCATCAAGGTAAACTGGATCGATTATACGGGGTCAACTTTGGCTGGCCTTGGGTTTCACATGCATTATTCTCATTTATCCCTACTATGTTGTTGACTTATTATGGGTCAACAGCGGTTACCGCTTTGCGTGATGCGTTACCAATGGACGGCATTGCCATGAAGACATTGTTTACTGTCGGCGGGATGTTGCCATGTGTCGGGATCGCGATCTTACTGCGGCAGATTGTTTCCAAGCCGATCGATTTTGTGCCATTTTTCGTTGGGTTCACCTTGGCAGCATCATTGCATTTGAATCTGGTTTCTGTCACGGTCGTTTCCTTATTGTTTGCCGTGATCTTCTATGAAATCGAAATGGCCATTGGCTCTACTCATGGGCCTTCAGATGGCGCAGCTGGGACGCAAACTGCTAGCGCAAGTGTTGGCGACGATGATGAAGAGGAGGATATTTGATCATGCAAAAAGCGCAAGAAGTTAAAAAAATTGACCATAAGACCCTTAGTCATTCTTTTCATCTGTGGTTTTGGGGCGCGCTGACTTGTTTTTCTCAAGAGCATATGCAAACGTTTGGGTACATGGCATCCATGTTACCAATTATCAAACGTCTGTATCCGGATCATGATGATCAAGTTAAAGCGATCAAAGCTTATACGGCTTTCTTCAACACTAACCCGATGCTGGGAACGGTGATCGTCGGGGTCACTGCAAGTATGGAAGAAGCTCGTGCGAACGGGCAAGACATCGATGGTGAAACGATCAATGATATGCGTGCCGGGTTGATGGGTCCGATCGCTGGGATCGGGGATTCGTTGATCGATGGTACGTTGATCCCAATCTTGTTAGGGATCTCTTTGGGGATGTCTTCTGGTGGCTCGCCAGTTGGGGCGATTTTCTATATTATCGCTTGGGTATTGATCGCATATTTTGGTCAACGGTTCCTGTATTTCCGCGGCTATCAGTTTGGTGATAAAGCGGTCAGTTTCTTAGTTGGTAAGCAAGGCGCTGCGATCCGTCACGCGATCGGAGTTATCGGTAGTATGGTCGTTGGTGGCGTGTTAGCTTCATGGGTCAATGTGACGACTTCTTTGAAATTAGTTGGCAGCAACGGCAAGGTGTTCTTGAACCTGCAAAGCAAGCTCGATAGCATTTTTCCAGGGATCTTAACCGTTGCCGTTACACTATTTTGCTGGTGGTTGATGTCTAAAAAGCACGTTTCCGCAATTTGGACCATGCTGATCTTAGTGGCGGTTTCATTAGTTGGGGTGCTGTTAGGTTTCTTCAACCCTGGTTTGACCTACTAATCAGAAAGGAGCAGTGCGTGACCATGACAATTACAGAAATGCGCAAAGGTTATGAGCAAGAAGTTGCTTATCAAAAACACATGATGAAGAATTTAGGCTACTGGTTTCAATTATGTGTTGTCCTTAGTGGTGTGGGCATCGTATTGCTTTCGCTTTACCATGCTACCCATCCAGTAGTCGCGATTATTGGCGGCGTGATCTTTGGAATCGGGGCGTTGGGCATGTTATTGTTTGGCTACACCGGTTGGCGCGGACAACAAAACCTCAAAAAGCTTGTAAACGACTATGAAGCAAAATTGCGTTATCTGCATAGCCATCACGCCGATCAATTCAAAGTCCGCACGCGCTGATTGCATGCAAAAACACTGCATCGCACTATGCGACGCAGTGTTTTTTTCGTCATTTAAATTTCAGCCATAGTGCCTTGATGCCAGATAACACCAACGTTGGCAGGGCTGGCAACACCACCACGGCTAAATATAAGCCATTGGTCAGCGGCGCCGTGCCCATCACCAAGTTGAAAAATGGCATCACGGTCACTAATAACGACGCCACTGCGGCAAAGGCCACGGCGATCAACAATTTGCCATTTTCAAAGGGGTTGCGGTGAAACAAGGTGCGGGTGCTGCGGGCATCAAAGACATGCCACAATTGGCCAAAAACCAAGGTCAAAAAGGCTACCGTTTGCGCTTGTGCCGGTTGCATCCCAGCTTGCGCTGCCCATAAGAACGCCAGATACACCACGCCACCCATGACGATCCCGCGCAGCGCAATGCGGCCAAGCATGCCGTGCAAAATCGATTGATGGACATTGCGTGGTGGCTGGCGCATCAAGTCCGCTTCTGGCACATCATACCCTAAGGCAAAACTTGGCAAAGCGTCTGACACCATGTTCACCCACAGTACCATTAAAGCCGATAAGACTGGCGTGGTGGCTGGTACCTGGCCGACTTGCTGGGTCATGAAGCCGACACCTAATAGTAGCGCCAAGACTTCGGCGACATTGGTGGTGAGTTCATGGCGCATGAAGTTTTTGATATTGGCAAAAATGGTGCGTCCAGCTGCCACTGAGCGTTCAATGGTGGTGAAGCGATCATCTAATAAGATCAAATCAGCGGCGTCTTTGGTGACTTCAGTGCCGTTGATGCCCATGGCAATACCGATGTCTGCCGCTTTTAACGCCGGCGCGTCATTGATGCCGTCTCCGGTCATGGCGACGATCTGGTCATGGCGCTGCAAGGCTTTGATAATGCGCTGTTTGTGCGCTGGCGTCACCCGCGCGTAAACGCGAATGCTAGGCACGAGATCGAACAACGCTTGGTCGTCTAACGTATCCAGCGTTGCCCCTTCGATCACTGAAGCTTGAGGATCATCAACGATGCCAAGTTTTAACGCGATCGCGCGCGCCGTGGCGGCATGGTCGCCGGTGATCATCACCACTGCCACGCCGGCTTGATGCAAGGTCGCCACTGATTGGCGCACTTCTGGCCGCGGCGGGTCAATGATCCCAGCGATCCCCAGTAACTCAAGGTGTTGTTCCAATTCGTCGACGCGACCTTGCCGCGCCAAGTCTTCGTCAATATCGCGTTTGGCCACGGCGATGGTGCGCAGCGCTTGATCGGCAAAATGTAACACCACCGCATCTAAGTCATCAGAAACTTGCGCCAAGTGCTGTTGGATCACATCAGGTGCGCCTTTGGTCAACACCTGAAAGCCTGAATCAGAGCGGATCACCACTGACATCATTTTGCGGGTGGAGTCAAAAGGCAAGACCCGCAAAATATCCACTGGTTGATCTGCCCGCAAGATCCCAGCTTTTTGGCCAAGTACCACTAATGCGACATCGGTAGGGTTGCCGTAAGCTTGCAATTCGTCGTCAGCGTCCACACGCACTTCGGCTTCATTGTTCAACACCGCCGCTTGAATGAAGGCTTGGTAATCGCCAGTCGGGGAGATCTCACCGCTAGCTTCTAAGCCGCTGCCTTCCACGTGATAATATTGGCCGTTCACCCAAAAATCCGTCACCGTCATTTGGTTTTGCGTCAAGGTGCCAGTTTTGTCACTGGCAATAAAACTGGTGGCCCCAAGGGTTTCGACGGCATTCAAGGATTTGATCAAGCCGTGGTGTTGGGCCAGCTGATTGGCGCCGATCGTCAACACGATCGCCAACACTGCTGGCATGGCGTCAGGAATGGCAGCGACTGCTAAGGCAATGGCTGTCGATAACGCTTCGGCGATCGCGGCAAATGACCAGCCAAAAGCGGCCGTGGCTTTGGTCAATTCCAGGCCCAACGTGAGGATGACTACAAACAACGCCACCAGCATCAAGCGTTTAGACAAGCGTTCAACACTTTTGGCCAAAGGGGTCTTGCCTGGTTTTTGCGCGGCTAACAGTTGGGCGATTTGGCCAAGTTCAGTGGCCATGCCAGTGGCGACCACCACGCCGATGCCATTGCCATGGGTAACCGTGGCGCCGGAGTAACCCATATTCGACCGATCGCCGAGTTGCGTTTCTTCTATTAAACTGTGCGTTTGTTTGGCCACGGGTTCGCTTTCGCCGGTGAGATGCGACTCGTTGCTGGTCAATTCAGCCACATGTAACCAGCGCACATCCGCTTCAATGAAATCGCCAGTGTGCACTTTCATAATGTCGCCAGCCACTAATTCTTCGGCAGGAATTTCTTGCCACTCGTCGTCGCGCAATACTGTGGCGTGATGCGCGGCCATTGATTGCAAAGCCGCCATGGACTTTTGTGCCGCACGCGCTTGCCAAAAGGACAACCCAGCATTGACCATGATCAACAATAAGATCGCCACAGCCTCGTACACGGACGCCATGGCATGGGCATGGTCTTTGGTCACGGCAAAGTCATACCAAGCACTTAGCGCGCCTAACCCGACGGCGATGAATAAAATGATCATCAAAGGCTCTTTGAGGCTGTGCAATAATTGCTGCCAAGCGGGGATGGTTTTGGCTTTTTCTAGCAGGTTTGGGCCGTTTTCGGCCAAGCGTGTTTGGGCTTGCGCTTGCGTCAAGCCGTGTTGGCGCTGGACTTTTAAAGCTTCAAGGACTTTGGCTTTGGGATGCAAATAGGGGTCTTTCATGATGGGGCCTCCTTTTCAACAACAGCAAAAAGCGCAAGCAACAAGTGTCTTCCTCCCCAGGAAAACGATCTTGAAGCTTGCGCCCAACCGAATGTTTTTTGATTACCTTAAGCGTAACGAAATACAGATCGCCTTGTCAAGTTTAAAGGGCAGGCGAAAAGTCCTTGACCTGTAACGCGTTACAGATGCGACACTTTCAGTGAGGTGAACGAGATGCGTCAATGGTCACACTATACAATAGAAACAAAGCGCTCAGCGGTACTGGCGATCCTCAGCGGCCAAACCGCGCGTGCCGTAGAAAAGGCGACTGGCATCGATCATCATTTGCTGGCAGCTTGGGTGCGCGCGTACCAACAAGATGGCGATCAAGCCTTAGTCGCTTATCGCCGTACCCGCCGTTATCCGGCGGCACTTAAAGCGCAGGTGGTTGCCGAATACCAAACTGGCGGGACTTCTTTGCGCAAGTTATGCGTTAAATATGATATCTCCAATCCAGGGCTTTGTGCCAAGTGGGTCAATCAAGCGACAGCGTCTTGAAGCCGGTTGGTTGCATTTGGAATTCCGGCTGGCGCGTTGCGGCATGGAGAGGGTCCTCGGAAAAGCTGGCCGGGATGTCTCGCGACGCTCCCCACCCGCCGGATCTTTTCCTGCGGCTTTCCGTAGGCGATAAATCGCCAACGGAAATCTCACCATGCCGCAACGCGCCAGCCTCCGTCCCAAATGCAAACGACCTCCTGTTGCGCTATCAGCTGATGATCAGCGCGACTTTGATATGATTTGACGGACTAGTAGGTTATACATGCTAGTGGAAAACGGGCCCATCAGGGAAATAAACTGACCGCACAAAGTGATGGCACAAGGAAATAGTCATAATGTATGCATCATAGCGAATCTTGTCAGTGTCATTGCTGACAGCTACAGACGACAAGGGTTTCTGCAACAACGTCAAAGCATAGCCGGGTCAATGACGACTGGGTAGTTTCGACTGCTAGCCGAGAAAATCTGGAGGCGGAGGTGAATTGGCATAACGAAGGAAAACTGGCCAATTGCCGTGAAAGTGAAATCAAGGATGACGCTGGGCTTTGGCGGCATCCGCGGATTTCACCGGCAAATTTTGAAACAGCGGGCTTTGCTGGTTCAAAATTTAGGCGCAGGAACATCGGCGGATTTTGCCGATTTCCGAAGCCGGCCGCACGGCAACTTGGCCAGTTTTCCGCAGTGGCGCCAATACGCCGCAGCTCCCAGATTTTCGTACCAGCAAGCCAACAAAACAGCCCGCGCAATTTGCGCGGGCTGTTGGTGTATGCCGTAAAGGAGGAATGATCGGCCACGTGACTGACTGTGATCACGTGCTTTTGGGCGCCGATCAGTTTTCGGAAAGTTCACTTGTGGCAGTGGTGCTGAACGATTGGCCAGAAAGCTTAGCCAACAGCGTGCCGCCGATCAAGCCGACTAACATGAATGGCAAGAAGTCCATGGAAATCGAAAACATTGGAATGTACTTCATGCCGAAGTTGTCGATGGCTTGAACAAACGCATTGTTCGCCAAGTATGGTGGCAACGAGTGGATCGCATCTAAGATCGCTGGAATCGCCGTTAAGATAATGGTGGTGCGATAAATGGTTTGTTGCTTGCCGATGAATGGGTGCAACAAGCCTAACAAGATCAAGGCGATCGCCAGTGGGTAAAGCAGCATTAAGATCGGGCTGGATAAAGCGATGATCTGGTTCAAGCCGAAGTTTGAGATCAAAAAGCTCCCAGTACAAGTGGCGATCAAGAATTTGCCGAAGCCGATTTTTGGAAAACGGGTGCCAAGGTCTTGTGACAAGCTGGAAACCAAGCCGATGCAAGACGTCAAGCAAGCCAAGAAAGTCATGGCCCCAAGTAACGACGTGCCGATCATGCCAGTGTAGTGAGTCATGATCGCGTTAAAAGCTGGGCCGCCATTGGCAGTGATCTTGGTGAAGTGTAAGGACAAAACGCCTAATGCGATCAAGAAAATATACACGATCGCTTCAAGCCCCATGGACATGGCCCCAACTTTGGCCACATCTTGAGAACGATGCTTGGCAGTGGTGACGCCGAAAAACTTCAAAGCGGCAACAATCGTTACGCCAAAGCCTAAGCCAGCTAACGCATCCATGGTGTTGTAACCTTGTAAGAAGCCGTTAGATAAATTGTCGATCGCTTGGGTGGCATGGGTGCTGGCCATCAAGGTGCCGCCATCACCTTTGATCAAGAAAGCGGCGAAAAAGGCGGCAGCTAATAATAGCAGTAACGCAGGGTTGAGTAACTTCCCAACATAATCGGTGATTTTTTGTGGGTGACGGGATAACAAGTAGGTGATGCCAAAATAAATGGCGGAAAAGATCAACAAGGCGATTTGCGTGTGGCCTTTGGAGATAAACGGTTGGATCGCCATTTCAAACGTCACGGTGGCAGTCCGTGGCGTGGCGATCAACAGGCCCAATGACGCGTGGGTACAGATCAGGAAAAATAAGGCAAAGCCGTGACCGACTGGGCGAGCCAAGTGATACATGCTGTCAGATTCAGTCATGGCGATGGCTAAGATCGCCATTAATGGCAATAACACGGCGGAAAGTAAAAAGCCTAACGTTGCAGGTAACCAGTTGCCCCCAGAGATCTGCCCTAAATGGATCGGGAAAATTAAATTCCCAGCCCCGAAAAATAATCCGAATAACATCGAGCCTAAAATCAAGTACTGCTTCTTGGTGAGTTTGTGATCTGATTTGATTTCCATTGTGATGACCTCCAAAAGTGTGTGTCTTAAGAAGGGGTTTGTTTGAGTCGGCCTAACCCAAACAAAAACGCCCTTGACAAATATTGCATTTGTCAAGGGCGCCAATGCGCGTTACCACCTTGTTTCGTTTAGCCGTCACCGACTAAACCTCCAAACGTACGGCCAAATCTTGGCGATACGTCATTGCTGTAATGGGCGCAATCCCAGTGACCACTTCATAAACGTCGCAGTCACGACTCATAGCCTACTTTCGACCAAAGTTACTAGGCCGCTTCACACTTTACGCGGCTCACTGACAAGCAAGTTCTGATTTACTTCGCTACTCAATGTCTTCTTAATTGATGTTGTGACTAGAATAAATTAAAGTTTTGCCAAAGTCAAGCGGTAATATTCATTTTTTTCTCACCAATTTGAAATTTTTCCACGAATCCGCGTACCGTTGGGTCATAAACCGGCAGAATGTGGTGCAATTGGATCCCGACAAAATGACTTAGCGCGTCTTGCCACTGGGCGACAGTTTGGCGATCGACAGCTTGGGTCAACACATGCAGCTGGTCGCCGGCAGCATAGATCTGCCCGTGAATGCCTAGTTGTGTCGCCACATCTAAGCCGGTGACCATGCCATTAGTCGTTAAGCTGATCACTTGTTGCGTGGGCAAGTCTAAGCCAGTGGCTGGTTGCAAATGCGTCGCAGCGTTGACTGGGGTCAAATGCGCTTGCAGATTCAATGCCACGGCTTGTAAGTCTGCCACCACGGCATTGGCAGTGGGCAAAGACCCAGCACCAGGGCCGGAAAGCGTCAAAGAGTTGGTATTGTTAGACACCAGTTGAATGGCATTGAATTCATCGCTGACCCCAGCTAAAGCATGATTTTTAGGCACCAGCGTTGGCGCCACGGATAAGCGCAATTGTTGATTTTGGCGAATAGCTTGCACCAACGGCTTGATGGTATAGCCAAAAAAGTCTGCCGCGGCAAAATCTGCCCGCCGCAAAGTGGTGATGCCTAAGCGGTGAATGCTCGAAAGTTTAGGATCTAAATTAAACGCCAAGCGACTTAAGATCAACAACTTGTAGCTGGCATCTAAGCCTTCCACGTCGTTAGTGGGGTCAGCTTCGGCGAAGCCTTTTTGTTGGGCGAGTTGTAGGGCCTCAGTGTAGCTCGCGCCTGCTTGCATTTGCGACAAAATGAAATTCGAGGTGCCATTGGCGATGCCTGCCAAAGCCGTGATCTCATCGCCAGCAAAATTGGTGTTCAACGTGCGCAAAATCGGGATGCTGCCCATTACTGCGGCTTCGTAATTCAAGGCGACGTGATGTTGTTGCGCCAAAGCGGTGAGTTCTTGGCCATGTGTGGCGATCAAGTCTTTATTGGCAGTGATCACTTGTTTGCCGTTTTTCAACGCCTGAGTCAACAAGGCAAAAGGCAAGTCGATGCCGCCAAGCACTTCGACGATGATTTGGATGTCTGGGTCGTTGACGATGCTCAACGCGTCAGTGGTCAAAGCGATATCTGGATGATCTGCTTGGCGCTTAGGCGTGAGATGGCGCACTGCCGCGCGGGTGATTTTAAGATGTAATGGGGCCAGTTGTGGGGTTTGGCGCGCAATGATCGCAGCGACCCCGCGGCCAACTGTACCAAGGCCTAACAGCCCAACGTTTCGTGTGCTCATCTGGATCTTCCTTTCTTTGTGACTAAAGTTTGGCCAACCCTTGCGCCAAGTCCGCGATCAGATCTTCTGGATCTTCCAGTCCCACTGAAAACCGCAACAGCCCTGGGGTGATGCCACAAGCCAGTTGTTCTTCAGGGCTCATTTCCGCATGGCTCATTTTGGCCGGATAGGACAAAATGGTTTCCACGCCGCCTAAGCTGACGGAAAATTCTGGAATGGTCAAACTTTCCGCAATGATCTTGGCGTTTTTGGCGCTACCCACATCAAAGCTCAACACGGCGCCGCCATTGACGGCTTGTTGTTGCTGGATCGCGTAGCCGGGATCACTTGGCAAGCCTGGATAACATACCCGCGTGACTTGCCCTTGGGCATTGAGCCATTCGGCGATTTGTTGGGCGGCACGGCTAGATTGGGCCATGCGCACGCCTAAGGTTTTGATGCCGCGCACCAATAAGAACGTATCAGTGACGCCAAGTGTGGCGCCGAAAGCATTTTGAATGAAGTAAATGCGCTTGGCCAAGTCAGGATCGTTGGTGACTGCTGCCCCAGCTAAAATGTCTGAATGGCCAGACAAGAATTTGGTGGCAGAATGCACCACAATGTCCACGCCGAGATCAAGCGGCTTTTGTAACACTGGGGACATGAAGGTGTTATCGGCGATGGTCAATAAGTCATGAGTTTTGGCTAACTTAACGATCGCTGGGATATCGGTGACTTTTAGCACCGGATTTGATGGGGATTCGATATAAATGGCTTTGGTGTTGGGTTGGATCGCGGCTTTGACTGCAGCTAAATTGGTAGGGTCAACGAAGGTGTGGGTGATGCCAAAGCGTGACAACACGTCTTCTAAAATTCGAAACGTTCCGCCATATACGAATTTGGTCACCAATAAGTGGTCGCCTTGCGAAAAAATACTCAACACGCTGGAGATCGCCGCCATCCCGGTACTATAAAGATAGCCGAATTTGCCATTTTCTAACGCCGCGACGGCTTGTTCGCCAGCTTTTCTGGTGGGATTGCCAGAACGTGAATAGTCAAATTCGCCGAAGTGATCAAAATCGTTTTGATAAAAGGTGGAACTCAACGCGATCGGGGTGTTGACGGCGCCTGAAAGCGGGTCTTTGACCGTGGTGGCTTTGATGATCTTGGTGTTGTCATGCATGATGGGTTACTCCTTTTTGGCGCCGGCGATTGCTTGGTCGAAATCGTCAGTAATATCTTGGGCATCTTCTAGCCCCACAGAAACGCGGATCAAATTGTTGAAGATCCCTAACGCCTCGCGTTGCGCTTGGGGCATATCATGGTGGGTTTGGATCGCCGGGATGGTGATCAAAGTTTCCACTGAGCCTAAGCTTTCAGCAAACGAGCCGACTTGTAAGTTTTTCAAGAAGCGCGCAACGCTGTAGGCTTCATTTAAATAAAAGCTGATCATGCCACCAACGCCGGCGTATAATACGCGGTCGACACCTGGCGTAGCGGCTAAGTGTTTGGCAACGATCCGAGCATTTTGCGTGTGGGCGTGCATGCGGATATTTAACGTTTTGAGCGAGCGGATCAATAACCACGCGTCAAAAGGATCTAAGTTTTGGCCGGTGGTGGTGAGCTGTTGGCTTAACTGCTCGCCTAAGTCGTCGTTTGCGCAGATCACCGCACCTGCCAAAATGTCATTATGCCCGCCTAAGTATTTGGTAGCGGAGTGGACGACCAGATCAGCGCCTAATGTCAAAGGTTGTTGATATACCGGCGTCAAAAACGTGTTGTCCACGGCAATCAAAATATCTGGACGCACTGCATGCACCGCTGAGCTGACAGCTTCAATGTCGATGATTTTCATGGTGGGATTAGATGGCGTCTCTAGCCAAATCAAGCGGGTGTTGGGCTTTAACGCTAACAACAAGGCATCGACGTCGACGCCGTCCCAAGTGTCATACGGGATCTGATAGCGCGTTGCACGTTCGTCAAAATAGCGAAACGACCCGCCGTAAAGATCGTCTGAGGCGATGAAGTGATCGCCAGTTTTGGTGAATGTCGAAAAGACCAAGTCGATTGCTGCCATCCCAGAACTTACCGCAAAAGCGTGGGTGCCTTGTTCGATCGCGGCCAGTTGGGTTTCCAGTAAAGCCCGCGTGGGGGTGGTCATGCGCGAATAATCATAGCCTGTCGACTGGCCTAATCCCGGATGGCGAAACGCAGTGGAGAAATATAACGGCGGTACCACTGCGCCAGTGTTTTGATCATCTGTACCATTTGGACCTTGAATCAATTGAGTGGCTAATTTAACCATGTGCTTGCCTCCGAGCGTCTAATGTATTTAACCAAGTGGTGTAAACTTGGGTGGCTTGATCATGCCAAGTATTTTGCGGGCGCAAGTCGCGATCAAAATAATGCGCTGGTAGCGGCGTGTGGGGATCTTTGGCCAGATCGCGATAATATTCTGCGCGCAAGGTGCCGGTTTGATATTCCAAATGCCCCGCTAAATACCAAGAATTACTAGTGGTGTCGTGGATCAACGTGGCCCCAAGTGCCTTGGAGCCAGCCACCACAACGCCTTGTTGGATCGCGTCTAAAGGGATCGTGAAGTAGCGTGAATGCGGCATGGTCAAGCCATCGGTGGTATAAATGCCGGAAATTTTGTGGGGCAATTGTTTCCCGTGAAACACCCCTTCGATCGTCCCAGCAGCGTAAGCGCCCCAGCAAATGAATAAGGCGCCTTTGGTATGGGCTTTGCGCCAAGTCAAGATCCGACGAAATTCCGGCCAAAAGTCTACTTGGGAGAACTTGAGTTGATCCAGTGGCGCGCCGGTGATGATCAACCCATCAAAATATTGGCTTTCGACTTGATCAAAGGTCTTATACGCTTGGTGGATCTGCGTGGCATGTTTGGATAAGTGATGCGTGCTTGGTAAGCAAAACGTCAACGCCACGTCTTGGGTGCCTTGGGCAAAAACCTGGGCGATCTGCTGTTCAGTCACCGCGTGGTTAGGCATTAAGTTCAACACCAAGACATGCTTGGCAGAAGCAGTGGGGACAATGTGGTTTTGCGTCAAGCCAGTTAAAATCGAAACAGTCGCCATAGGCCCATCCTCCTTCATCGAAATAAAAAAAGCGCCTCGTGATCGATTTGATCACGGGACGCTTTTGGCGTGGTACCACCCGAATTTTGCTTATTGTTACCAATAAACACTTATGCGTACGGCGCCTAAGCGCGATACGGTAACGCAATAACGGGCGTACCCGGCTACAGCTTGCAAGGCTCACTGCGGCAATACTCAGAGACCATTTTCGCGATCTGGTTTCACCGATTCGCATCGACCATCGGCTCTCTTAGGAAACTTGAATTGCTACTTATCTCGTCAACGTGTTTTGATTATTGTCAGCTTATAGCATTTTCTCATCGAGGTCAAGGGGTTTTGTCATTTTTCACACAGAATCCTATAGGGGCAAGGCTGGTTGCAATTTGTAAGCGGATAAGTCATTTTGTAACAAAAATATTTCAGGTTCCTTGTATAACAGACAGGTAACAATGTGACGATTTCAACTGAATTTGACATGTTTCTGGTATTACGCTGACACACCGGTTGCCTATACTGCAAGTTGTTAAGGGAAACGGAACACAAATTTTAGGAGTGAAGCTTATTTTAAGTCAACGACTACACGTCATGGCAGCCGCTGCGGTGACAGTTTTAGGTAGCATGTTCGCCATCAATACCGCCACTAAATCGGTCCAAGCCATCGATACGAATACGAGTGCGCAACATCAAGCACAAGCAAACGATACCCAAGCAACTGCAGAAGATTCTGCCAAAACCGTGGTGAAAACCAACCGCGTTTTACATCCTGTTAAAAAAATCGTGATCAAACCTGGTCGCAACTTGATCGCCGAAGCCAACGAACGCGCGGCGGCGAAAAAAGCCGCTGAAGCCAAAGCCGCTGCCTTAAAAGCGGCTCAAGCTGCCGAAGCACAACGCGTGGCCCAACAAAAAGCCGCGCAAGCCGCTGCTGCTCAAAAGGCTGCTGCTGCGCAACAACAGCAACAACAAGCTGCCGCTAGCCAAAGTGCTGCGACGACTTCAACGACAACGACCACCAACAAAGGGACCTTTAAATTAAGTTTCTATGATCCTGCTGTGATGGGCTCAAACATGGGCTACAGTGGCGTTGCCGCTAACTTGTCGACATTTCCACGGGGCACGCGCTTGAAGATCACGTTGTCTGACGGCACGGTATGGTATCGCACGGTCAATGATACTGGTTCCTTTGCTGCAGGCAACCCGAACCAATTAGACGTGGCCATGCCAAGTTCTCAGATCCCTTCAGCTGGCGTGTTATACGCCACCGTTGAAGTGGTCGGCTAAAATTGAATCAGACGTAACTTCTGCGCCAAAAAAGCACCGTGAGGCTGAGACATAAAGCGGTTTTAGCCAATCACACAAGCGGCTCTGCACCACGATTCGCACTTTGAATCGCGGTGCAGAGCCGCTTGTTTGACTTGGCGGTGCTTTATGGAACGCGACTATGTGACTTATGTCTGGACTGCAACGGTGTTTTTACGTCTGCTTATCGCCTAGGAGTTGGCGGTGGATCTGACATCATGAGACAGAAGGGCGGGGTTTCGGTTATAATAGAAGTAATTATGCCGTTGGAGGTTTCGCTATGGCCATGTATCGGGAAAAACGGTTTGAACAGATCAAGAAACTGTTAGAGGATAAACAAGAATTAAGCATCGAAGACATTATGCATGCTGTTGGGGTGTCTCGCGATACCGCGCGGCGTGACATTGTGGCCTTAGATGCCGCTGGTGCCGGGCGGCGAACACGTGGCGGTATCGTCAGCTTGACTTTTGGCCACACGATCCCTAGTTACTCTGAGCGCCAAAAGCTGTTTTCTGCTGAAAAATCCGCCATGGCGCAAGCGGCGTTGAAGCTGATCCAACCAGGCGGGGTGTATTTCATTGATGATTCCACCACCTTGTTGAAATTGTCGCAAAGCATCACGGTGCCAGTGACGATCTATACCCATTCGCTGGACAATGCCATTGCATTGGCAGTGCGGCCAGAAGTGACGTTGCGCTTGCTTGGCGGGAACTTGAATCATCATGCGCGCTTTTTTTATTCCGTTGCTGGGCTTGAGACCCTTCGTCAGGTGCATTTTGACGCGGCGTTTATCGGTGCCACTGCAGTTAACGCAGACGGGTTGTTTTTCGCTTATGAAAATGATGCCCAGATCAAAGGCACAGTGGCTAAAACCGCCAAAAAAGTGGTCGTGGTGGCAGAAGCGCAGAAATTTGGCACTGATGCCACCTATCGCGGCTTTGAGTTGCAAGCCATTGACACGTTGATCTCTGACACTGCGATTTTGCCGGCGCAACAAGCTTGGTTTGATGCGCATACGGATTTGATCGTGGCGATTCCTTAATCTGTGCTTAAGCTTGCCGGTTTTATCACCAATGCGACAAGGAAGTTGTTAGAATTTGTTTGAAACCGCTCAGACAGTTATACTGAAGGGCATATCAAAAAGTAGGTGAGTGTGTGGCAGAACCGTTAGTGTCGGTGATCGTTCCGGTTTACAACGTGGAACAGTATCTCAAGCGTAGTGTGCAAAGTCTGATGGCGCAGACTTATTTAAATTTACAGATCATTTTGATCGACGACTGCTCGACGGATCACTCTGCTGCAGTGATCGCCCAAGCGGCCAAACTCGATCGCCGGGTCGAACCGATCTACTTCAGTGAAAACCGCGGTGTTTCTGCGGCGCGCAATGCGGGCTTGGCCAAAGCCCGCGGGTTATATGTGGCCTTTATGGACGGCGATGATTGGGTCGCGCCAACTTACCTGCAGAATTTTGTCACGACGTTAGAAGCGGGCCCTTATGACTTGTTGATCAGCCCGTTTTATACCGATAATCCTGATCCCCAACCGGTGGCTGATAAATTGCTTGGCGATCGGGTGTTGACCAAAGGCCAATTGATGCGTGGGATGTTGGCGCCTGTCGGCAAAGTGCGCGGGTATTTGTGGAACAAGTTTTATCGTCGCTCAGTGATCGAAGCGCTGGCGTTGACTTTTGATGAAAACGTCGCGATCATGGAAGACGAATTGTTCAATACCGCTTATATCATGGCCACCAGTCGCTTTTATTATTACGGCAACCCAGGGTATCACCATGTGGTGCGCTTTGATTCTGCGACCCAATCGCTTGGGGTGATCGGCGCGATCCCACAACAATTGTCAGCGTTATGGCGCATCAGCCAAATCGCCATGAAGGAAAAGCGCGCCGTGGGTGTGGCCACATCTCATTTGCCTAAGGAGGAGTCTAACCGCTAATGCAACCAAATCTCACGCGACAACAGATCAAACAGCGCGCCAAAGCCCAGCTGAAACAACCTGGCGTTTGGGGGCAAATGATGGTCGCCAATCTTTTGCCTTGGCTGATCACCGTGGTGTTTACCTTGGTGACGATTTTAGGCACCGTGGCATTGATGACTAAATTTGGGGTGTCGCGCATGGCGCTTGAACCCACGAAATTTGCTGAGTACTACAGTCAAAATGTTGACGCCAATACGCCGATGCTAAAGCCTTTGGTCTTGTTATGGTTCACCCAAGGCGTGGCGTTTACGGCTTTGGATGTCTATCGCGGCGCCGATCGGGTGCGCCCAGGTCATGCGGTGATGCGCTTGTTCAATGGGCAATATTTCTTTGGTATTTTATTGGTTGGCGTGTTGATGGAAGTCCTGCGGATGATCGGCTTGATGGCCTTTGTGATCCCAGCGATCCCGATCGTATTTGGTACGGCAATGAGTTTTTATGTGTACTATGACGGCAAGCACCGTGCTGAAAACGGGCGCTTTAGTGCCATGCAAGCTGTGGGCCATTCTTGGCAAATGATGCGCGGGAATAAATTGGATTATTTCGTGTTGAAGCTCAGTTTGTTAGGCTGGACGATCCTTAAAGCGATCACTTGGCATTTGTTTGATTTTATGATCGACCCTTACTTACAACTGGTTGACGCTGGTTTTTATGACAATGTGCAACAACAATATGCTCAAGCCCTGGCTGAAACGCTTTAAGGTGAAAGTCGAAGACCCTTGCGATGTCGCTTCCAATTGTTCTTGGAAGTGACACAGCAAGGGTCTTTGACTTTTTGGGGTCAAAAATAGCCGAGGCAGTGACCTCGGCTAGCTGGCTCAATAAATTTTCATTTTGGTTATTGGCCAATAGCGCCAAACGACCACCGATTGCACTTTGTCTTTGGCGATAAACCCAAAGTCGCGGCCATCGTGAGACACCAAGCGGTTATCCCCCATCACGAAGTACTCACCTTGCGGAACGGTTTTGGATTGCGTGGCGGCTAATGTGGCGATGTTAAAGTCTGGCGTGAATTGTAAACTGCCAGCCGCGACGCCTTGTTGCGCCGCGTAGGCATTGAGTTCTTTTTGCATGAAGCTGGATTTTAAGTAAGGTTGTGTTTGGACTTTGCCGTTGATATAAAGCTTGCCGCTTTTGACGGCGACGGTGTCTCCAGGCATGCCGATCACCCGCTTGATGTACAGTTGACCAGGTTTATCTGGCGCGTCGATCACCACGATGTTGTTGCGGTGCACGGCTTTGTTACGCACGCTGTACAGCCGGTCGCCATTTTCAAGCGTCGGTTGCATCGATGTGCCTTGGACGATATCTTTGCTTAAGACGTAATGCATCAAAAGCTGCGTGCCTAAGATCACCACGAGAAACAACACGATCAACTCGATCGCCGAGCGCATGGCACTGGACTTTTCTTTTTTCAACGAAGCCACCTCGAAGGATTATTTGCGTTAAGTTTACCACAGGGGCGCGCCAATACAAAGAATTCACCTGAGGCAAAAGGCGGATTTTGGTTTCACAAGTCGCTTGTGGGTTTGCTTGCTGGTGCAAGTTGTGCTAGCCTATTATAGAACAATTTTCAGAAAATCGATCAGAGGAGGATCCGACCCATGAGTGTCTTGACCGTCACGCATCTGTCACAACGTTTCATCGATAAGCAGCTCTACCAAGATGCCAGCTTTCAAGTCAATAAGGAAGACCACTTAGGCATCGTGGGTCAAAATGGGGTGGGGAAATCTACCCTCATTAAGATCCTGACTGGGGCCATGGAGCCAGATGAAGGCACCATTATTTGGCAAAAGCATGTCCGCGTCGGCTATTTGGACCAGTATGCCAACTTGCAACCAGGCCAATCGGTGATGGACTTTTTAAAAACGGCTTTTGCCAGTCTTTATGCCAAAGAAGCCAAAATGAATCAGATCTATGCCGACTATGCCCAAAACCCAGATGATGAGTTGTTGGCCAAAGCCGGGGAATTGCAACAAGCCCTAGAAGCAGGCAATTTCTATGATCTGGAAACTGAGATCGAAACCGTGGGGACTGGCTTAGGCCTGGATGCCATCGGCTTTGATCACCCAGTTGACGCTTTGTCTGGGGGCCAGCGCTCCAAGATCATTTTGGCCAAGCTACTATTAGAAAAGCCTGACATGTTGTTGCTCGATGAACCCACCAACTACTTAGATGTCGGCCATATCGAATGGCTGACTGAGTGGCTGCAGAATTTCGCCGGTGCTTTTATCGTCATTTCCCATGATTTCGACTTTTTGGAAAATGTCACCAATGCGGTGTTGGACATTGAATTTGCCCAGATCACCAAATACACCGGTTCTTTGCACCAAGCCATGAAACAAAAGGAAAAAGATCACGAAACCTATCTGAAGGCTTACAACAAACAACAAGCCCAGATCAAAAAATCTGAAGCCTTTATTGCCAAGTTCAAAGCCGGCACCCGCTCGACCATGGCGCGTTCGCGCGAAAAGCAATTGGCCCATATCGATCGTTTGACTCCGCCTGGCACTCGGCCTAAGGCGCATATTGAATTTCCTTATACGCCAGTGCAACGCCAGATCTTAGTGGACGTGAACAACTTAGTCGTCGGTTATGAAAAGCCGCTACTGGCGCCGATCAATTTCTCAGTCGCCAAAGATGAAGTGATCGCTTTAGAAGGGTTCAACGGGATCGGGAAATCCACCTTGTTGAAAACCATTTTAGGCCAACTGCCGGCCATCGACGGTTCCGTATCGATCGCTGAAAATGTGGTGTTTGGCTACTTTGAACAAGAGCTGCGCTGGGCGATCCCTAAGCAAAGCCCACTGCAATTTCTGTTAGGCGAATACCCGGCATTGTCGCAGCGCCCGTTGCGTCAAGTTTTGTCACGCACCGGCTTGACGCGTGAAGAAGCCGACAAACCCTTGCAGTTGTTATCTGGTGGGGAACAAAGCAAAGTCAAGCTCGCCGATCTGATGTTGCAAGATACGAATATCTTAGTGATGGACGAACCGACTAACCATTTAGATGACGATACCAAAAATGCCTTGCGCACTGCGTTGATCAATTATCCTGGCGCAGTGTTGCTGGTGTCACATGAAGCCGGCTTTTATGACGACTCATGGGTCGATACCCGCATCAATATCGAAAACTTGCGCCACTAAAAAACCACCAGTGCAGTCGTTATCGACAGCAGCTGGTGGTTTTTGCGTTATTCGGGTTTGTGCCAATCGATCAATTCAAAGCGATAAGTGATGGTGGTCGTCAGCGGCGCTTGGGGATGTGAGACATGGAAGGACTCAGCCATTTGGGCGGCAAGTTTTAAGGAAAACGGTTGGTCGAAGCTTTGCATCGTGGCATTGATCGTCGTAGTTTCTTGGCGCTGGTAAGTGAAGCTTTGATGGTGAGGTTGACGGTGTAAGTCATGTAATTTGGCTAAATAGGTTTTGGCATGGTCAGGATCTGCTTGATACACCGGTGGAATCGTCCAGCCTAATTGGTCGGCAAGTTGTTGTTGGAGGCTGTCGGTTTGCCGGCTTTGGGTATTGATCGCGACGGCTTTGGTTGCCAAAGCTTCTAATTGAAGCAGTTGGTCGGCATTTAAAGTTGGCAGTTGGCTGACAAATACCAAGTCAGCTAGCGGCGCATTTAGCGTCGTCCAATCAGCTTGGCGGTATTGTGCCTGTTGGTGGTGTTTCATTAGCCAATCTTTGGCGTAGTGCAACATGGCGATCGACCAATCATATAAGGTGACTTTTGCCCCGTGTTGGCTCAAAGGTAACGCATAGCGTCCAGAACCTGCGGCCAAGTCGGCGACAGTGAAATTAGCCAATGGATAACGTGTCGCTAATGCACGCACCAGGTCTTGTTCGATCGGCAACGTTGACTCTTGTTGGATCATGGCATAGGTTTCTGCAAATTCATTCCATTGGGCTTCATCCATAGCAGATCAGCCTCCTTCAAAAGTTTTCCTGAAAAGTCCTTGACGATGACTCTTCTACTTGGTATGATATCAAAGTTGTCTTTTTGATAACACCGGCATTTCCAAAAGGTCAGCAAAAAAAGTTGTTGACACTTTCTGAAAAAGTTGGTATGATAAATAAGTTGTCGCGAACGTCTCCAAGATGTTCAAGCGAAAAAGTTCTTCAAACTTTTTCTTGACAACGAGCTGATAGTTATGATAAACTTATGAAGTTGATTGCAGCTATCAACAAGGTAGTCCTTTGAAAACTGAACAAAGTTTCGTAAATGTGATAGGGCTTTTCTTAATTGAAAAGAATTAAACATGAGCGAAGTCAATTCGCTAGTAAATCTCGGATCTAAGATTTCGGTCTTAGTGAAGAACAACAAACGAGCTATTCAAATAACTCATTATATGAGAGTTTGATCCTGGCTCAGGATGAACGCTGGCGGCGTGCCTAATACATGCAAGTCGAACGAGGTTTTGTTGCATGAAGTCTTCGGACTGATTGCTTTAAAACCGAGTGGCGGACGGGTGAGTAACACGTGGGTAACCTGCCCTTAAGTGGAGGATAACATTTGGAAACAGATGCTAATACTGCATAAACCTCAGAA
>NZ_BAAFZI010000026.1:0-34675 GCF_045862175.1 Lacticaseibacillus salsurae
GGCGTTTGATGAATTACCGGGACTTCTTGGTTTCAAGAGGCATGAACGTGTATGAAGCAAATCACGTCGTCTATCAAACGAGCAAATAACAACTCATTTATTGGACAAAGTCGAAAAACGCTTGACACTGCTTTCACGCCGCAAAAAAAGGCTGACCGCAACGGGTCAACCTTTTTTGTCGATAGTGACTATGCTTCTTGGGCGTCTGCAGGCGCTGCCGGTGCAGCCACACGATTATTTTGTTTATGGTTTGCGCGGCGCACAGCGGCTTTGATGTCGACTTTTTTGCCAGTCTGCTTTTGCACATCATGCCATTCTGCTGCAGCGGCAAACAACAGATCAGAAGCGGAGTTCACGGCAGTTTCCACAGAATCTTGGATCACGCCGATAATGAAGCCGACGCCAACGACTTGCATGGCGATATCATTGGAGATCCCAAAAATCGATGCCGCCATAGGAATGATCAACAAACTCCCGCCGGCGATCCCAGAAGCCCCAGTAGCCGCCAACGCCGTCAAAATGCATAAGATGACAGCTAAGAAGAACGACACGTGAATCCCTAAGGTCGCACAAGCTGCCAACGTCATCACGGAAACGGTGATCGCAGCACCACCTGAGTTGGCGGACCCGCCTAAGGTGATCGACACAGCATACGATTCTTTATTCAACCCCAGATCTTCGCAAGCTTGCAAGTTGATGGGAATATTCACCGCTGAGCTGCGCGTGAAAAATGCTGGAATGCCAGACACTTTTAACGTCCACAAGGTCAATGGATATGGGTTTTGGCCAGTCATCACAAACACCATCAATGGATATAAGATCAAGTACACCGCAGCCATGGTCCCGACGAGCAACAACACCAGCTGGCCGTATTTGGCGACACTGGCAAACCCGGTTTGAGAAATGGAGGTATAGATCAACCCGCAGATCCCAAATGGGGCAAATTCGATCACTAACTGAGCCACTTTGATGATCGCATCAGAAATTTCGGTGATGGTTTGCCGCGTTTGCTTAGAAGCCAAACGCAACATGAAGCCGATCAGTAACGCCCAAAATAAAATCGACAAGTAATTGGCATTGACGATGGCATCCAGTGGGTTGCCTACCGCATTGATCAACAAGTTCTCAATGACTTTGCCTAATGACTTTGGGGCGCCGCCAGCAACATGCACTGACTTAGGCAAGTTGAGCTTTAATGGGAACAGCCAAGAAGCCGCGACTGCCGCAAACGCTGATAGTAAGGTTGCCGACAAGTATAACTTAATGACTGAGCCGAAGTGATTTTCCCCGCCTTCATGAAACGCGGAAATCGCCGACAAGATCAAAAAGAACACCATCACTGGGGCGATGCCTTTTAACGCGCCAACAAATAATTGGCCCATGACCCCGATAAATGCCGCTTTAGGAAAGATCACGGCTAGCAAGGCGCCAATGATCAAGCCGATAATGATCCGCAAGATCAAGCTGACGGAACGATATTTTGCAAACATAGTAATGCCTCCACTGGTGTTCAATAGTTGATAGGTACCATTGTACGTCAATGATAGACATGTGTCTACGAAAAACGTCACAAAAGATTAACTTTTTCTGTGATTGCGTGAAAATCGCCATGATTTTCCCACAAAAAAACGACTCGCGATCAGGCGAGCCGTTTTCATTTGACGATTACTTCAAGGAAGCACCGACAAAGTTGTACATGTTAGCAGGGCTATAGGTCAAGTTCTTGATGGACTTGTTGACCAAGTGTGCTTCAACAGTTTGATACAAAGGTACCATCCCGGCTTGTTGCGTCAACAGTTGTTGGGCTTGTTGCAAGTCGTCGTAACGCTTAGCAGCGTCACTGGCATCAGTAGTCTTAGAAGCTTTGATAAAAGCGTCATACTTAGCGTTAGACCAGAAGCCGAAGTTATACGTGTTGCCAGTGGTGTACATATCCAAGAAGGTGATCGGATCTGGGTAATCCCCTTGCCAGCTAGAAAGAACCAGTTGGGTATCGCCAGACAATGAACGCGCCACACGAGTCTTAAATGGCACTGTTTGTAAGGTGATCTTGAAGCCAGGGAGTTTTTCCAAAGCCGCTTGGATGTATTCGGCAGATTGCTTAGCTTGTTCCGTATCATCAGTCAACAAGGTGACATCAAGGCCAGTCTTCCCAACTTCTTTCAAGCCAGCTTCCCATAACGTCTTCGCTTCTTTGGTGTTATAAGTGGCAACCTTGCCAGCAGCAGAAGCCGCAGCTTCTTTGGCGAAGTCTTGACCAGTTGATGGGTTCTTGGAGATGCCTTGAGGGCTTAAGTTTTGTGCGGTGATCGAGCCATCGCCTAAGACTTTGTTGACGAATTGGCTACGGTTGATGGACATGGAGATCGCCTGACGCAACTTGACGTTCTTAAAGGCAGGCACTTTCTTTTCGTTCATATCCAAATAACTGGTCCGACCTTGCTTCAAGCCTTGGTAGTCTTTGTTGGTGCGGTTCTTTTGGGCAGTTGCACCTGTTAATACCGCATCATCCAACTTGCCAGAGTTGTACAAGTTAAGCGCAGTGGTAGAATCTTTGACCACTTGCGTCTTGATGGTCTTGATATGAACGTCTTTGGCATTCCAGTACTTGTTGTTTTTGACTTCAGACCAAGAGTTGTTCGTCCCGTTCCAACCCTTCAACGTGTAAGGGCCGTTGTTGACGATGTACTTAGATTGCGAACCGTACTTCTTGCCATACTTGTCAACTGCAGCTTTGTTGGTTGGGAAGAACACTGGGTTGACCATCATGGTGTTGAAATAAGGAATCGCATGTTCCAATTGCACTTCAAAGGTGTAGTCGCCAACGGCTTTGACCCCTAAAGTAGACGGCTTGGCTTTGCCCGCCATGATCTTGTCAGCATTTTTGATGCCAGAGAACAAGTAGGCATATTCAGACTTGGTGGCAGGATCAACAGCGCGTTGCCAAGAATAAACAAAGTCTTTGGCAGTGACTTTATCCCCGTTGCTCCAATTGGATTTACGCAAATGGTAAGTATAAGTCAACCCACCATTGGTCGCCTTGGGCACATCTTTGGAAACGGCTGGTTCAAGCTTTGGCCCATTGTAGCGCACCAAACCATCCATGGTATCAACGGCAGTTTGACCAGAGATCACATCAACGATCTGCGCGTCGTCTTGGGTTTGGATCACATCTTTGACCATGCGTGACCAGGTATCGGTTTTGGCCGGCGTGTTGCCAGCAGATTTGCTGCCACACGCAGCTAATGTCAAGGTCGCAGCCAGTAATGCGGTGCCGGCAGCAGCCACTTTCGTATATTTCATGTCTAGGTACCCCCTATTTGTTTCTGTGCTAAACATTACATTAAAATAAGATGAAAGTAAAGAGAAAAAACTCATAAATTTAGTTTGAAATCATCACTTTAACAAAAAAAGGCCGACACAAGGCCAACCTTTTATGGCAGAGATTAAACAATGGTGAGGTGCAGTTGCTTTTGGCTGACCCACTTGAGGGATTCTTCAAACTTGAAGACCACATAAGAGATCACTGCTGGTGCGACGATGCCAAAGGCGATGTAGACCCAAAACATCTTCATGGAAACTGAAGCCAAACCTACTGGGGCGATGAAGGAGCAAAGCCCTAAGCCACCCATGGCAGCAGTGGTTTGGAAGTGGAAGAAGATCGTGGCCAATGGCGCGCAGATCGCAGCAGATAACATTGGGCCAGCAGCTAAAGCTGGATTTTCAAGCCAGTTACCAAATTGCACTTTAGGTGTGATGACCCCTTGGGCGATGTTAGCCCCAAGGTCGTTTTCACGGAAGGAAATGGCAGTAAACCCAACGTATTGTGCCGTGGTGCCGATCAATGCGGCGCCAGCGGCTAATGGCGATAGCATGACTGCCACAGATAAAGCGGCGGAACTGGCAGGTGTCATTAAGAACAGCCCCCAGGCCACAGAAACCACAGCAGAACCTAAAATTGGGTTAACTAACATGGTTTTGGCGATGATCCCAGAGATCCAAACCAATAATGGCGTGGTCACAGCCGCTAAGCCTAACCCAGCAACGATCCCAACGAAGGTTGCGGCAAATGGCACAATGAACATATCCAAAGGTGTTTTGCCAGTGAGGTAATTCCCGATCAAAGTGGCGATCAATGCAGCAGCCACGGCAGAAACTGGCTGGCCAGTTGACATCACCACGCTACCTGCAGCGTGCGCCAAGGTATAACCGGTTGCCGTGGCGTCGCCTTTGGTGGCCATATGGGTCAAGAATGCGGCGTTAGCACCGATGGTCGAACTGATCATGGCGGAAAAGGCAACTAAAGTGTTGGCCCGCAACGTGATCGCGACCCCGACCCCAATAGCAGGGCCAAGCAAGACTTGTGCGATGGACCCGACTTGATACAATGCCGTCCAATGCGTGAAGTTTGCTAAAGCTTGGAATAATAACCCGATCCCTAAGCAAACCAACACGGCGTTGGCAATCCCTGCTGATACTCGGTAAACCCAGTCCATGGTGGACATATGTTCTTTTGCTGATGCTTGATTTGATGTTTCTGTCATCACTGTCGCCTCCGTTGATTTGTGTTTGATAATTGCGAATGACTGTATATTAAAGCATCCTCATTTGAATTGCAATCATATTTTAATTATTTTTTCAGGAAAGTCTTACAAATGCCTATGTATCAGCATTTGGTGTCTAAACTTTTTTCTCATTCAAGGGAACGAATACTCACATCATTGCCATAATTAAGGCAAAAAAACAGCCTGAGCTGTCATCATTGACCGTTCAGACTGTGACTTTTTGGGTGCGATGTTGCCACACCTCACGCGTACCTGGCCATAACACCAACACATTGATCGCTTCTAATCCAGCCGTCATTAAAAATACCGCCTGATAGTTGAACATGCTGGCCACGACTGACCCTATCATGGGCCCGCCGACACTGCCCATGGCTTGAAAAGATTGGTTATATGAAAAGATCCGCCCAAAACCGGCTTTAGGCACATAGCGCGTCATCAACGCTTGGATCGCCGGTAATAATGCCGCATCTGATATGCCTAACAACCCGCGCAAACAGCCTAATTGCCAAATGTTGCGGATCATACTCATCGGGATAAAACAGATCACGGCCATCCCCAAGCCACCAAGCAACACTTTTTCTGGGCCGATGCGATCAGATAACGCCCCCAGCATTGGACTGGCGATCAACGTCACGACCCCAGGCAAACTGGATACCACCCCAGATACAAACGCGACTTGCCCAGGCGCTTTTACCATTGACGCGACCAATAAACTGATGAAGCTGGTGATCGACATGTTCGCCGCTTGGATCACCATGGTCGTGATGAATAACCCCCAAATCAAGCGGGGATATGCCATTTGACTGAAAATCTGCTTGGTCGGCACCATTTGCGCTTTGGTGACTGGGGTGAACGCTTCATGGACCCCAAATAACGTCAGTAAAAATACCGCCAACATCATCGCCCCAGTCACCAAAAAGCTCGCGCGATACCCAAACATCCCCGCCCATAAGCCGCCTAAAAGTGGGCCTAACAAGGTGCCAACCACATTGCCAGTGGCTAGTGTCCCCATGGCTTTGCCAGATTTTTCCACTGGCACAGACGCGGCAATGATGGCATTGGCATTGTTGATATAGCCGGAAAAACACCCTTGGATCGCGCGTAAGCCGATCAACAGCCACACATTGGGCACTAACCCACACAAAGTGATCGTGAAGGTCATCCCCAAACTGGCGCGCAAGCACATCGGCTTGCGGCCATATTGATCGGCCAAATTACCCCAAAATGGTGACACGATTGCTTTGGCTAAAAAGGTGATCGCAAACGCCGATCCGCTGAGCAAATTCAACTGCCAAGCGTTGAAGTGCCCCAAGGTTTGAATGAACAATGGCAAAAATGGCATGGTCATCGAAAAACCCATACCAGTCATGAAATTGCCAAACCATAAAAACACCATGTTTTGTTGCCAGCGCGCTGTTTTCATTGCAGTCACCTCAAATGGAAGAATAGGTGACATTTTATCACTGATTTCTAATTTTTCAACCTAAAGGCAAACAAATAGGCCTGCCAAGCAGACCGATTTGCGAGTCATTTCAGCGATCGCGACGTTCGATGGTCCCATCAGCATGCGCGATCAACACGGTATCGACTAAATGTAAAAACAACCCATGTTCCACCACGCCGACTGTGGCATCTAAATATGCCGCCAAGCCATCAGGTACCGGCAGTGGATCGACATGCAGATCGATGATCCAGTTACCATAATGGGTGGTCAAACGCTCGC
Organism: Lacticaseibacillus salsurae; assembly: GCF_045862175.1. Classification (NCBI taxonomy): domain Bacteria; kingdom Bacillati; phylum Bacillota; class Bacilli; order Lactobacillales; family Lactobacillaceae; genus Lacticaseibacillus; species Lacticaseibacillus salsurae. The sequence continues at coordinate 6,289 of NZ_BAAFZI010000026.1, forward strand.
CGGCATCATTCAAGCGAAATTGTGGCTGCAAGCCAGCTTGTTCAAACTTGGCGAAATTCTGCTTGGCTGACACTGGTAACACTTCGACTGGCAATGGAAAATCGCCTAGGCGATGGCACAACTTGGATTCATCCACGATCCAAAGATTTCTCTTGGAGTTGATGGCGACATTCTTCTCCAACGTATGCGCTGCGCCGCCGCCTTTGATCCCGTTCAAGTCATCATCCACGCGGTCAGCCCCATCGATGGTCAGATCCAATTGGTCGACATCAGCCAGTTCGTTGACCACAAACCCATTTTGTTCCAATTGTTGCTTGGAACGATTGGAAGTGGTGACGATCGCTTTGAGGTTCAGCGGGCTTTGTTGGTTGCGTGCGCCTAACGCGTCAATGAAGAATGCGACTGTCGAGCCGGTGCCGACACCTAACGCCATCCCTGGTGTCACCATGTCAGCGGCCATTTGCGCGGCTTGTTGCTTGAGTTCATCTTGTGTCGTCATATTTTCCTCCATGTGGTTGTTGTGGTCGCTTTCATTTTATCGCGCCAAACCCTAGCATTCAAGCTATTGATAGCTGGGGTTGTCTTCGAGTTGGCGAACATTTTCTGGGCGCGCCAACATCATCGCGCGGCGAGTCATTTTTTCAATGATGTAAATGGCTGGTGTTTGGCTGGTCAAGTTGGCGCCGTCCAGATCTTGCGGCGTCACATAATACGCCAAGGCTACCGTTGACAGCCGTGCGATCGTCGAATTGGCAGAGTTGGTAATGGCAATGATCGGCACGCCATGTTTGAGCAATTCATTCATATACCCGATCACCACGCGATTTTCCCCAGATACTGAGCAGATCACCACACACATGGATTTATACACAGCTTCAGGGTAATCGATTTGCGGATGGGCGCTTGGTGCGGTAATGGCAAAAGACATATTCACCGAGTTGGAATATGTCACTGACCCATAATCCGCCACGATCCGAGACGTGCCAAAACCCACCCACACCACTTGCGCATGTTCATAAAGCAAATGGGCCGCGCGATCGATGGCTTGTTGATACTGCCGATCTTCACAAGCAGCGATCGAGCGGGTGATCTCGCCGCCATCGATATCATTAGGCAATTGGCCGCGATTATTGCGCTGGTTATTGTACATGCGCAACTTGGTTTTAAATTCCGCCCAGCCACTGCAGTCGAATTTTTGACAAAAACGTTGGATACTGGCGGTACTGCAATAAGTCGCTTCCGCCAAGTCGCGGATGCGCATGTACACCACGGCATCCATATCTTTGACGATCTCGCGATAGATCGTCATATCCGTTTCTGTGAGTTCTGGTGTGTAATCCAAAAAAAGCACAATAAACCTCCCTTTGCAAACCACCTGTATCACCTGCGAACAAATCAGATTTGTTCCCATGAATTTACAGATTTGTTCCCCATTCCTAGTTTAACGATAATCGGCAACGCATTCATCTATAATTATATGATACCACACGATGTCACAAAAGCGTCTTAAATGTCACAAATACCATTATTGTCACAAACTGTCACAAACACACATATTTGTTCCTACAACTATTGAAACCGGCAACAATTGGGTCAACAAGCCGTTTGTGCCACCTGCTAGCAGACCTCAGAAATTTCCGCTGCTAGCGACTTGCAATGGTGTTCATGTGCGAGCAGTCGCGTTGATCCCCTTTTTTCTCGACATCAAAAAAAGCCGCCTGATCTCTCAGGCGACTCGTTTGTAAGCTTAAGCTTCTGCGGCAGCCGCAGCGGCATCTTTTTTCATTTGCATCTGGGTGGCCATGATCACAAACGGTGCATAGATCACGGTGGCGACGACGATGTTGATCGCAGCGATCACCCCGCCTTGCCAAGAAGCAGTGGAAATGACCCCGCCGATGATCGGTGGTGTGACCCAAGGTGCCATGACGGTACATGCTGGCATGAAGCCAGTGGTCGTCGCAAAGTATGCGATGGTGATACATACCATTGGCGCCAAAATGTAAGGCACGAACAGAATTGGGTTCAAGACGATCGGCAAGCCGAAAGTCAATGGTTCGTTGATGTTGAACAACCCTGGCGCAAACGACATGGAAGCGACCATGTTGTAAGCTTTGTTCTTACGAGCAAACAGCCAGATCGCGATGATCAATGAGATCGTGACCCCAGTACCACCCATGTTGACGAAAGAATCAAACAATGGCTTGTTGACCACATAAGGAATGGCTTTGCCAGCTTTTAACGCTGCCAAGTTGGCAGTGATCGCTGGCGCGTTGATCGTTTGCATAAATGGATCGATCATGTTGGCACCATGCAAACCGAAGAACCACAGGAATGGTGTGATGAACGCGATCAACAAGGCCGTTGGGTAGGAGTTGGCCATGCCCATGAATGGTTGTTGAACCGCTTTGTAGAAGGCCAGCACAAGGTTATCAACATGTGCGGCGTTAAAGAAGGTCGTGATCAAACCGAAGATCGTCATCGTGATCATTGCTGGGAATAACGCAGCAAATGATGTGGCCACAGCCGGTGGCACGGAATCTGGCATGTGCACGATCAAATGTGGGTTCGATTCCAAACGACGGAAGATCTCAACAGAAATAATGGCTACTACCAAAGCAATGAATAAGCCAGTGGAGTCCATCCCTTGGGCACCACCCACGGCGTAAAATGAACCTAATGAAACGATCCCGGCGGCAACTGGTGCTGACTTATAAGACTTCGCCAAGTTGTACGCCACCAAGAATGCGATCATGACGCCTAATACGGCATAGGTGCCACTCCATAAATTCCCCCCGAGCTTGGTCCAGATGAATGTCCCATCCTTCAACTTTTCACTGAAGATCGAATTCATCAGGTCAATATAACCTGGAATCGGCAAGTTGTTGATCAAAGTCGCAAACGCACCTAAAATCATCAGTGGCATCGTGTAGGCAAAGGCATCCCGGATCGCGATCAAATGGCGTTGATTACCAATTTTCGCCGCGACAGGCAGGAAGTGCTTTTCCATAAACGCGATAAAACTCTGCATAAACTTTTCCCCCTTTGTTTGTTTCCGCTTACAGTTAATGTTATATCATCCCCAAGTAAGCGGACACAATGATACATGTACCAGAGCGGCGTATCACCCCGCCTATTCCCAGCTTAGCAAGTTGCCCTCACAAAATGCACGTCAGAAGCCTCGAAATTCACCAAAAAAATTCGTCCTCATGGTTGACACTGAGATTTCTCATGCTATACTCAGAAACAACAAGACAACATGCACTGAGAAAGACCAGTAAACGCAAACCGGCTTTAAGCGAGCTTCGTCAGGTGTAAGGAAGCAAGCCCAACGCGTTGAATATCCCTTTCGAGCAGGACACACAAAGCCATCGCTAGTAATGTGTCATGGTAAACACCCATTATCGTGTTCGCGTATCGCCAAGTTTTGGCTGTACGTTTCGAGGCTATTTGTGGTGACACAAGTAGCAAATTAAGGTGGTATCGTGCTGCGGCGCCCTTAGTCAAAGACTAGGGGTGTCGCAGTTTTTTTGTGCATTTTGGAATTTCAACAATAAAGGAGATGGTGAGTATGGATAGCGACATTAGCGGCATTAGTCAGATCACGCAACCATCATTAGTACTTTATTGGAGGAATTCTCAATGGAAAAATTAACCGAAAAAAAATTGACCAAACGCGATTATTTGGTCGTTAGCTCGATGTTGTTTGGCTTGTTCTTTGGTGCCGGCAACTTGATCTTCCCACTGCACTTAGGCCAACTGGCAGGCGCTAACTGGGGGCCAGCCACGTTAGGCTTTCTCGTCACTGCCGTGGTATTGCCACTGCTTTCTGTATTAGCAGTGGCTGCCATGCACGCTGAAGGGGTTTATGATATCGGCAAGCCTTTGGGCAAATGGTTTGCGGTATTGTTCATGGTATTGATCCATTTGACCATCGGCCCATTGTTTGGCACGCCACGGACTGCCACAGTATCATTTACCACTGGGGTCGCCCCACTGTTACCCAAATCCATGCAAGCTGGCGGCTTGTTAGTCTTTTCAGCCTTATTCTTTTTAGCGGCATTTTTACTTTCATATAAGGAACAACGCATCACCAGTGCCATTGGTAAAGCGTTGAATCCCGTATTCTTGCTCTTATTATTCTTCTTGTTCTTCGTTGGCTTCTCCCATCCTATGGGTAATGCCGCTGGTCAAGCCGCTACGGCGGGTTATCACACTGTCGGCACCGGATTTTTCAATGGTTTCTTACAAGGCTATAACACCATGGATGCTTTAGCTGGGTTAGCCTTTGGGGTCACAGTCGTCACAGCGGTTCGTGGGTTGGGGTTGCATCGCCAATCCAGCGTTGCCAAAGTGACTGCTAAAGCTGGGGTATTAGCCACCAGCATGATCGGTGTGGTTTACTTGTTCTTGATCGTCTTAGGCGCCAAGTCGTTAGCCAACTTCAAAGTCTCTGCAGAAGGCGGCACTGCGTTCAACCAAGTGGTCACCTTCTACTTTGGCAATGCCGGACATGCGTTGTTAGCCACGTTACTGACGGTCACTTGCTTAACAACTGCCGTTGGCTTAGTCGCAGCGTTTGCCCAAGATTTCCATAAGCACTTCCCAGTATTGTCATATGTGCAATGGTTAGGGTTGATGAGCTTTGCCAGCTTCTTGACGGCTAACTTCGGCTTGGCCACCATCATCTCTTGGTCCACGCCAATGTTGATGTTCTTATATCCATTCGCCATGGTTTTGATCTTATTGTCAGTTTCTGGCAAATGGTTCAACCACGACAAAACCGTTTACGGCTTCACAGTTGCTTTCACCACTGTGCCAGCCTTATTGGATATGGTGTCCAGCTTCCCACCAGTGGTTTCCCAATCAGCCTTTGGCGTGGCTTGCACCAACTTTGAACACAGCTTCTTCCCCTTTGCCGCGCAAGGCATGGCTTGGGTCGTTCCCGCTTTAGTTGGCTTGGTATTAGGCTTGGCAGTTTACAAACTGCGCGGTCGTGCCACTGCTAACGCCACTGATTAGCTTCCCAAAAGCAAAAGTCAGCCGACTTTTTAGATGATCAGTTTAACCAAATAAACTGCCACCAGCCTTCAATTGAAGGCCAGTGGCAGTTTTATTTTGCTGACAATATTCAATCGAGATACAGATCCGCTTGATCAAACAACTGAGCCAACTGTTCTGGCGTGGTGCGTTTCAATGAAAGAAGTGGCAACGCATTGCGGTCAAAGAAAGCCATCGCCACCGTTTCAGAATTTTGTTGGAAGCGACCGGCTTCGATTTCGCAACTGAAGATCAGCTTGTAGTACTGAAACACTTGAGGAATGTCTGGACGCAAAGCGGTGTCGTAGATCGCCCGCAATGCGGAAACTTTCACCTGCAACCCGCATTCTTCATGGACTTCTTTGATAATGTTTTGCTTGGGGCTCCAGCCGACTTCCGCAAACCCACCTGGCAAGGCCCAATGCCTTGTCGCATCTTCAACCAACAACACTTGGTCGTCTTGTTGGATAAACGCTCGCACATCCACTTTCGGCGTGGGGTAGCCAGCTTCTTTGGCAAGAAAGTCCTGGATCTGTTCAGTGTTGCGATCAGTGATAGTGGCAAGTTGTGCTACCGTCAAATCATGCAAGGTTTGATAACGTTCCAGATCAAAGCGGTCTTTGGCGTAAGCCATGCCTGCTTGACTGATCGCCAACACGCGACGCAAATACGATAGGCGTTCCATGATCTCTCCCCCTAATAAAAGACGCTACTCATGGTATACCATGGGCAACGTCTTTTTGATACAGATCTAACTGACATTAACGTGAACTTTAGATCCCATCTTCATCTGCATCAGGTTCAGCAACTGGTTTTTTCAACTTGAAGTGGGTCAACGCTTGTTGCGACGCACTGACCAATTGATCCGCTAATGCGTCAGCATCAGTGGCATCCGCCAAAGTGAACGCAACTTCCAGCAAAGCGGCCACATTCGCGCCAGCCACTACTTCAATGGGTTGGGCAACTTGGGTACTGAGCGTCACCGCTTGTTTAAACGGCGTGCCTCCTAGCAAGTCGCAAAAGAAAACGGTTGGCGTATCAGGGGTCAACGCTTGTTGCAACGCCGTGTGGAGCAACACATCATCCATCCCTGTCGTAAAATCAACAAAACTCATGTTAGCTTGCGGTCCTGCTAGTAATTCGACGGTTGATTTTAAACCGGTGGCAAAATGCCCATGCCCGGTCACAATAATTTTGGCCATTTTACAAGACTCCTAAGAATGACAACGCAATTGCTAAAACAAAAGTGATCAAGATCAAGATCACTGGGGAAACATTCTTCTTTTTCAGTAAGTAGTACAAGAAGAAAGTATAAGCCAATGGCAAGATATTTGGGAAGATATGGTCAAAGAATTGCGTTTGGATGGAAATGGACTTCGTGGCAGTTACTGGGATCTTGGTTTTAACGGTGATGGCCACGTAACTGGCGATCAAGCCACCGATAACGGTACAACCAAGGATCGAGGCAGCACGAGAAACCATCGCTGAACTTTCGCGGATCTTAGAGATCGCTTTGGTACCAGCCGAATAGCCTAAATGCGCGATCGGGATCCGAGCAAAGAACAAGCCGACATACACGATCAAGAAGATCAGTGGGCCAAGGATACTGCCTTGCTTGGCAAATGAGGCCGAGATCCCAGCGACGATCGGTAAAATCGTAAACCAAGTGACCGCATCCCCGATCCCAGCTAAAGGACCAAATAATGCGATCCGCAAGCCATCGATGGTTGAACGACTTTGGCCATTTTCTTCAAGGGAAGCTTCCAGACCCATTAATAATGGGGCCGCATAGTTGTTGGTGTTGATGAATTCAAGGTTTGACTTCATCGCCGACGTAAAGCCTTTGGTGTCATCGCCATAGATCTTTTTTAACGTCGGCATCATCGCGTAAGCCCAGCCATCCGCTTGCATCCGTTCGTAGTTCATGGCGGACTGGTTGAACAAGCTACGCAAAGCCAGCTTGGTGATATCGCGTTTAGTTAATTTGTTACGCTTTGGGGTTTGAGTATCAGATGCCATCTTCGTCATCTCCATTTCCAACACCGGCGTCGATCGCGGCTTGTAATTTCTTGTCGTTTTCTGCATCTTTTTTGTCACGGTAGAATTCGATCAAGGCTAAAGCGACCCCGATCACAGCAACTGGCATTAAGTTACCGAATTTGATGAAGCATGCAGCGGTAAAGCCGATCAATAGATAAGGCATGAATTCGCCTTTGAGCATGGACTTGAGTAAGACCCCAAACCCAACCGCTGGTAAAATACTCCCGGCAATTTCAAAGCCATGAGATAACCAAGCTGGCATCGAGTTGACTAATGCCCGCATTGGTTCTTGCGCGCCGTACACTGACAAGAAAGCAATGATCCCATAAGTGATCGCTACGATCCCAGTTGGTGCTAGAACCAATAAAGCAAACTTGCGAGTTTCGGCTTTGGCAGCATATTCGTCGAGCTTTTTGGTCAACACTGAGAAAAATGAGTAATAGAACAAAATGATATATTGCATCAAAATCGAAAATGGTAAGGCTAAGCCAATGGCAGTAGAAGGTGTGTGCCCAGTGGTATAGGCTAAAACTACCGTCATGATCCCAGCCATAACTGGGTTCGGCGGCTGAGTCCCGCCAACAGGTGTCAACCCAGCGAAGGCCAATTCAGTTAAGCCACCAGCAACAATCCCTAGGCGCAAGTCGCCTAAGATCAAACCAGTAATGGTGCACACGATCATTGGCCGAAACAGGTAAAAACCTTCCAACCAAAAATCGATGCCGGCGATGATCGCAAATAGCCCGATCAACAGCCCTTGTACTAACGTCACAGTCATATTAGATCACCTCATCGATCGGTTGTTTCTTGTCATCAGGGGTTTCTTGAATAAAGACATCCACACCTTGCGCGGCGATGAACTTCAAGTCTTCTTTGTCTTGCGCATCCATGTAGGTGTACTTGGTGATATGTTCTTTGCCTTCAGAAAAGTGCATGTTGCCGATGTTCAATTGATGGATCGGCACGCCACCTTCGACTAACCGCCGAGCATCTTGGGGGTTACGCACGATCAAGAAAATATGTTGCCGGGCGCTGGCTTTATGCACCGTGGAAATGGTTTTATCGATCGTCCAAAACCGAATGCCTACCCCTGAAGAATCTGCAGTGGCTGCCATCAACGATTGTTGTAACTCGTCTTTGGCAGTATCATCGTTGGCCACCAGTAGCAAATTTGCCCCTAAAGAGCTCGTCCATACGACCCCAACTTGGCCATGGACCAAGCGATTATCAATACGGGTCAACACAATATCTGGTTCACTCATGTTTGCTTCCTCCTAATCGTACAAATACATTTGAATTGCACCCATCACATTGATCTCGCCATACATCAACACTTGAGAATCTTCTAAAGCACTGACATGCAAATGGACTACCGTGTTACCAGTGCCACCGATCAGCTTGCGCCGTTGGGCTGTGGTTGCCAAACTGCTGGTGCGCGTGGTCGAAAAACGTGGAGTAAATTCATATTTGGAACGTAATAATGGCAGTAACGCTTGATGCTCAAGTTCACTAAGATAAAGATTGGGAAACCGGCGAAAATCTAAATACCATTGGACCGTACCGACAAGATCACGATCGGCGTAGATCTCATATTCCAGCTGATATAGATAATCATCTGTGCCTAAGCCAAGTTTGGCGCGCGGGACAGGTTCTCGGCCATCCACCAACAGTTCAAAACTTGTCAGCGTGAATTTGGGCTTTGCCCCAGTCTTGCGAATAATACCAGGTAAATCGGGTAAACCTAAGACATCAGCAGGTTGAGTTGGCCGCTCAGCAACAAAAGAACCGATCCCATGTCGCTTGACAATATAGCCACGATTCACTAATTCCGCTAATGCCCGCCTCACCGTGATCCGGCTCACGTTATAGGCGTCACCAAGTTCAGCTTCAGAAAGCAACTTCGTATTTGCTGGTAACGCTCCGCCTTCGATTTGATGGATCAGATCATCGATCATATTTTGGTAAAGCGGCACTTCGCTGGCCATGCAGAAATCACCTCAACTTGTATCGTTATTATAACAACAACAGGTATGTTATAACGCTAGATTGTATGCGCTGTCAAACGGTATTTATCACCCCTTTGTGTTTTCATCATCGGCCCTGACATCATCCAACACGGTCAGTATAGGCTTTCATCCATTCTTTGCACGCGAAAATGTAAGCTAAAATAACAATTGGGGCTCATTTTCTAAAATGTTTTTCAGGAGGCACTTGTTATAGCCGACCATATCCTTATTTTGAACACGCTGCGGCCTATCCCAACCAAGCGTGTTGTCTCTATCATAAAGCGAGGCAATTGCGTTACAGAATCCAAATGTCGTGTTATTCTCAAGGTAAGAATTGGGGGTTTTAGTATGACCATCACCATTGGCAGCGGCGCCACTCGCCGCGAGTTATCCGACCAAGACGCGATCAAGCTCACGTCAGGCAAGGACTTTTGGAGCAGCGAAAGCGTCGCCGGCATCCCTGCCATTCGAATGAGCGACGGCCCGCACGGACTGCGCTATCAAGCCCAAGCATCCGACCACCTCGGCATCAATGAAGCCGTGCCGGCGACAGCCTTTCCCACCGCCAGCGCCTCAGCTTCCAGCTGGGACTTGAGTTTGCTCGTTAAAATGGGCGCGGCGATCGGCGAAGAGGCACGCTCGATGAACGTCGACGTGGTGCTTGGCCCTGGCGTCAATATCAAACGCAATCCGCTAGGTGGGCGCAATTTTGAATTCTTTTCAGAAGATCCGTTACTGACAGGCGCACTCGCTACTGCTTGGATCAACGGCCTGCAGTCCCAAGGCGTTGGCGCCTCCCTTAAGCATTTTGCTGGCAACAGCCAAGAAACTGACCGATTGCGCTCAAATTCACTGATCGACGCGACGGCCTTACACGAGCTGTACCTAGAGGCGTTTCGCCTCGCCGTGACCCACAGTCAGCCGGAAACCGTGATGATCGCTTACAACCTATTGAACGGGACGTATATGAGCGATCACGAATACCTGCTTAACACAGTGCTGCGCGGACAATGGGGCTACAAAGGCGCAGTCATCACTGATTGGGGTGCGCTTAACGACAAAATCGCCAGTCTGAACGCCGGCACCGATTTGGAAATGCCAAGCTCTGGCCACTTGTTTGACAAGCTGGCGCTGGTTGCACTGAAAACCGGCAAGCTAGACCGCTTTCGACTCACTCGCGCTGTCGCCAACATTACCACTATCGCTGATCGCAACCGGCCAGTCTTTACCGGCGACCGCGACGCTTTATTAAAATCACACGTCGCCTTAGCGCAGCAGATCGAGGAAAACTCGGCGGTGCTGATGAAAAATGACGGCATCTTACCGCTTCAGCCAGGCCGCAAGCTGGCCGTGATCGGCACTTTAGCCGACCAAACACGCATCCAAGGTGCAGGCTCGTCACACATCACCACCCCGCAAAGTATTTCCATTTTGGCTGGGCTCAAAGCCGCCAACCGCGCGTACACTTATGCTCCTGGCTACACCTTAAACGGCAGCGCTGAGCCAAAACTGGTCAAAGCAGCTGTCGAAGCCGCGCAAGAAGCCGACGACGTCATTGTGGTGCTTGGCTTACCTGCCACTGCTGAAGCAGAAGGCACCGATCGGACCACCATGGCGCTACCTGCAGATCAAGTCGCCTTATTACATGCCGTGGCGCAAGCCAATGCCAATGTCGTGGTGTTGCTGGTGGCTGGTTCAGTCGTCACGACTGACTGGGCCAAAGACGCCAAGGCGGTACTCAATCTGTTTTTAGGTGGTGAAGCTGTGGGCGCTGCCGCACAGCGCCTGCTGTTTGGCACCGTGTCACCCTCTGGCAAGCTCGCTGAAACCTATCCGCTACGTTACGAAGACGTGCCGTCTAGCGCGCTATACGGGAAAGATCCTTTGTCGGTACCATACGCCGAAAGCCTGTATGTCGGCTACCGTTACTATGACAAGGCCAACCAAGATGTTGCGTTCCCGTTTGGTTTCGGCCTGAGTTACACATCGTTTGCGATAACCAACATTCACCTTTCCGCTACCCATTTTGCCTCAAACGACCGCACACTCACTGTCAGTATTGACGTGAAAAACACTGGCCCCGTCCGCGGCGCAGAAGTCGTACAAGCTTACGTCAGCGTTGCAGATCAAAACCAGTTGGTCGCAAAGCAAACGCTGGCAGCATTCCACAAGGTTTGGCTCGACTCTGGTGAACAACAAACCATCACCTTGACACTACCTGCGCGCGCTTTTTCGCGCTGGGACGAATCTCACCAGCAGTTCACCTTAGCCGGTGGTGCGTGGCAGGTTAATGTTGGCACCAGCAGTCGCCACCAAATCGCGCAACTACCCTTGACTGTCGACGCTCCTGCCTTTCGCGTCGAAGCGCCAAGCTGGTATCAAAAGCCAGTCGGCCTGCCAAGCGTTGAAGCCTTTACTGCACTTAGCGGCTTGACGCCAGCACCGGCTTTTAGCCCCAAACCTGGCGACTTCACCCGCCTCAGCGTGCCGCGCGACTTGGCCAAATACTCGAAAGTGGCGCGCCTTGTCGCCAGCGTCGTGATCGCCAACATGCAAAAAAACGACGGCACCCCCAAAGACTCACCAGAAGGCCAGTTTTTGGCTACTATCGTTTGGGACACGCCGCTGGTGCGCTTGGCGCAACAAAGCGGCGGTAGCTTGAAGCTGTGGATGGTCGATGCGCTCGTCAAGCTCGCCAACCATGGCAAAAAAACACCCCGATCCTGATTCATTTTTCCGCTGCGCTTCGTTAAACCAGGAGGATCATCATGAATGCCGTTAATCGTCATCGCCACCAAGCGCCGGCGTGGTTTGAAGCCGCCGACTTTGGGATCTTCATTCATTGGGGTTTATATAGTGTGCCGGCCTTTGCGCCAGAACCGGTAACTGGCCCAGGTAAGCACCCGACGTTGTATGAGCAGTTCAAACATCAGCCATATGCCGAGTGGTATGCCAACTCCATGCTGTTTCCGAACGGTCCAAGCGGCCACTACCACCGCGAGCACTACGGCAATGCCCCGTACTCAGATTTTGCGACCACTTTTCGCCAAACGGCGCGCCAAGTCGATGTTAACGCTTGGGCCGACGCGTTTGCTGCGGCGCATGCCAAATACGTTGTGGTCGTCACCAAACACCACGACGGCTTTGTAATGTACGACACGCAGGTAGAAAATCCCCGCCAGCCTGGCTACCACCTTGATTTTGACTTCATCGGCGCGCTTGCCAAGGCCGTGCGCGCCCGCGGGATGCACTTTGGTGTGTATTACTCTAGCCTTTTGGACTGGACTTTCAAGCATGAGCGCATTCAAAGTGCCGCGACTTTGCTATTGGGGTCCGATCACTCAAAGCGCTACCGCGATTACGTTTGGGCCCAATGGCACGAGCTGATCGACCGCTACCACCCAGACATTTTGTGGAGCGACATTGGCTACCCTGAAGATCCACGCCTGCCACAACTGTTTGCCGACTATTACGCCGCCGTCCCTGAAGGCATGGTGGATGATCGCTGGAGCGACTACCCAGCTTGGATGCGCCACAAGGCTTTCTACCCACTGTTCAACGCAGCCGGTGCTTTCGTTAACTGGCGCCAAGAAAAAACCCACAAAACTGCAACGCCACAATATTACGATTACCGCACGCTGGAATACCACACGGTTTGGACCGGCGCGCCAGATTACTACGAGATCACCCGGGGTATGGACTACTCTTTTGGCTATAATCGTGCCGCCCGCCCAAGCGACTTTATCACCGCCAAACAGGTGCGGGAAATGATCGCGACAGCACGGCCAAAGCGCGGTCGCTTGCTATTGAACGTCGGACCCAAAGCCGATGGCAGCTTGCCACAACCTCAAGCCAAGGTGCTAAAAGACCTGGCACAAAAACCGTTGTAATATGTTTGCCTAACCGTCGCACTAGTCGCGACGGTTTTTGCGTGCAACAAAAAAGTGTCGCCCCTGCGACACTTTTTTCGGATGCAACTTAGTACTGATGCTTCATTTGCTTTTCAGCCGTTGCTTGATTCAGCTCACCGGCATTGACTTTGGCCATTAACTGAACATCATGGTCGTTGAGCTTGTAAAAACTCAACGAGATCGTCGCCAGCACCGCGCCGATGGCTGGCACCAACGCAGTCACTGCCCACAAGCCGTTCAAGGCACTGGCACTTTGGGTGACGTTCTTGGCTTCTAGTGCCGCAAACGAGCTGGCGGTAATGGCCTGCCAGCCAAACCCGCTCAACACGGCTAGCCCTAATGGTGCATTCATCGACGCTAACTTGGCAGCAAAAGACTGCACGGCAAACGCAATGCCGCGTGCATCGATATGCGTTTTGAACTCGCCATATTCCACAATGTCAGGCGTGAAAGTCAAGCCGAGCACGCCGATCAAACCGATCGGGATCGCGCGCAAGACGACCATGATCAAATACAGCGTTTTGTTGTGGTAGCCGACGAGATACATCGCTAATGCCAAAACCGCCAGTGCGATCATACTATAGTAAAACAGCTTGAACTTATCGATCCGTTTGAGGATGCGACCCATAAACGGCGAGAAAATGATCGTCGGAATACCTACCAGTACCGTTGTCAACGTGGCAAACAGCGCCGTGCCAAACAAGTAATAGGCTGTAAATAAGCTCACCACCTGATCCGTTTGGGTCAGGCCCCAAAACAAGTAGCCCAAATAATAAATGCCAAGAAACTTGTTGGTACGCAAGTAGTGGACAATGTCTTTGAAGCGGTAATGGCTTTGCGAACCGGCTTTTGGCTTAATCCGTTCTTTGCCAAACACCGACACTGGAAACATCAAGACCAACGTCATGACGGCAATAATGGCGACCATCTGCGGAAAACTCATCCCCACTCGCTCAGAAACTAGGACTGGGCCGATCACTGTGACCAAAAAGCTACCCGCCAAAGCAAACAGTCGCGCCATTGATAGCAGTGAATTACGCTCGTTGACTTGCGTGGTCATACTGGTCACCATCGCGTAAATCGGCACGTCACTCATGGTGTAACTCGTATCCCAAATGATGTAGGCGATCACAAACCAAACCAGCTTCATGGTTGGCGTCAGCCCACTGGGGATCAAAAACAAGATCAGCGTTGTCAGCGGTACGGTAAAGCTGGCCAGCCGAAGCCACGGAATAGCTTTATTGCCGCTGCGCCAGTGGACTTTGTCGTACAACACCCCAAACAACGCGTCGGCAAAAACATCCCAAAGCTTGGCGACGAACATCGCTGTGGCGACTGCCCCGACGTTGACGCCGTTCATCATCAAGTACGTCGTGGAAAAAGCCGTCAGGGTCATATACCCCATCGCCTGGCCGGTAAAATACAGCCAATACCTGATGCGCTCGCGCGGCCGGGTCTCCATTGTTGGTGTAGCGTTTTGAGGTGGTGTTTTCGCGTTCATGCCAGACTCCCTTCCCCGACACGATGGTCGGTAACGCAACGATCAAGGTTCGCCATTATTATACCCCCTTAACCGCCAAACCTAGATGCGTTTTACCTCACAAAAAAAGGATCAAGCGCTGTGCTTGACCCAAAAGTGGCCGCTTAATCTTCAGTTTCTGCTTGCGCGTCATCGTCGGCTTTCAACTTCAATGCCAGGTTCACTGCCAGATTCAACCCATGGCGGAACAATTCAGGATGAACGCGAGCAAAGTTGGCCATCAGCCGATCGGTCGTGGCGTGATAATACCGGCGCTTAGGATGTTTGGCCGTGGCGGCTTGATAAAAGACTTGTGCCAATTGCTCAGACGTGGCGCCAGTCATAAAGCTACTTTTATTCGCGAGGCCAGCAACGACATCAGTCAACTCACGATAAGGCGAATCCGCCTTGAGGTTGGCTTTGGCGTGAGCTAACGCGATGGTCAACCAACTGGATTGGGTGCCGCCAGGTTCAACGATCACTGAGCGTAAGCCAAACGGCCGGATCTCTGAATCCAAAGTATCCGACCAAGTGTTCAACGCGTGCTTGGACACGTAATACCACCCACCAAGTGGCGTATATAAGTCCCCGCCAATCGACGAATTATTAATGATCCGCCCATAACCTTGCCGGCGCATGATCGGCAACACGATCTGCGCCAGATCGGCGGCCCCGATGAGATTGGTTTCCAACTGCTGGCGCGCCGAAGCCAAAGGCACTTCTTCTAAGGGACCGAATTCCCCATAGCCGGCATTGTTCAACAACACATCCAAACGGGTTTGCTGCGTCAAAGCGCCAGCCACAAAAGCTAAGTTGCTGTTGTGGTCGCACACATCCAAATGCATCGGATAAATATTTTCCCCAGTGGGGATCAAATTCACCCGTCTGGCCCCAGCAAACACGCGCCAACCTTGCGCGGCAAACAATTCAGTGGCTGCTTTGCCCATGCCGCTTGAAGCGCCGGTGATCAAAATCGTTTTTTGAGTCATGAATCCGCCTTCTTTTCGCCTTTTTCCCCATTATAAAAGGCTGGCGACAGGAAGTCACCAGCCTTTTGACTGAACTAATCGAGCGTTTTGAGCTTGCCGCGGAAATCATCCAAGCTGGTGTAGCCTTTTAGCGCCATGATGTCATCAAGTTCATGCGCCACGCGATCAAAGATCTTCGTGCCTTCATACCCAAATTGCGTCCCGATCTGAAGCATCGACGCCCCGCACAAAATGTGTTCAAACGCATCACGGCCGCTCATGATCCCACCGACACCAACAACGGCGATCGACGGGTTCAAGCGCTGTGACAACGCGCGGACATTGGCTAAAGCAGTTGGCTTGACGCTGGCGCCACCGATGCCACCAAAGCCACCTTTAGGTTTGATCGCCACAGTTTCGGTTTCATAATCCACGATCAACCCGTTGCCAACAGAATTGATGGTGGTCACAAACGTCAGTGGGAATTGGTTCAACACCTCAGCGATTTGATCAAAATGTGCCAGATCAAAATATGGGGGTAACTTCACCCCAAGCGGCTTTTGATAAAAGTCAAAAATCGCTGTCAGCGTTTCTTTAGTGGCGTCAAAATCATAGCCTTGTTGTGGATGCCCTGGGACATTGGGGCATGATAAGTTCAATTCCACAAAGCCGTTGAAAGCTGAGTCTTGGATCTGGTGCAACATGGCTAAGTTGTCAGCCAAGCTGGTACCAGCGATCGACAAGAAGTTCGTGGCATCAGGGCGTTTGGCTTGATCTTTTAACACGAAATCCAAGTAGTAATCCAAGCCGTTGTTTGGCAGACCCATCGAATTGAAGCTGCCATGCGGGATCATCTTCATGCGTGGTTCTGGGTTGCCAGCCCGATAAGCTGGTGTGGCACTTTTGGTCACATAAGCGCCGGCATTGGAGTTGATCAAGGCATTTAAGTCGCGATCCGATTGGCAACGCACCCCAGCAGCATTCATCAAGCAAGTTTTGAAATGACGATCGGCAATGGTAGTGGCAAGAGTCAACATATCTTCAATTCTCCTTTTTGTACACAAAGATTTTCTGCTGTTCTCCATCATACGCTGTTTTTCTGCGTTAGTCACGGACAAAATAGCCGACGCAGTGATGAAATTACACGAAAACCCGAACGTTTTCAGAAATTTTCATGACAGGCTGCGCTTTAGCGTGTGAATGATCGGCAAAACGTTCGGATTCCAAAAAAAAGCACTGAGTCATTAGACTCAGTGCTCAGGCAAGTTTAGTTGCCGCCGTTCTTTTTGATGATCTCTTCTTGGATAGACTTAGGCGTTGCTTCATAGTGATCGAAAGTCATCGTGAAGGTACCACGGCCTTGAGTAGCAGAACGCAAAGTCGTTGCGTAACCGAACATTTCAGCCAGTGGGATCATGGAGTTGATCAATTGGGCGTTACCACGTGCTTCCATGCCTTCGACACGGCCGCGACGAGCGGTAACTTGACCCATGACATCGCCCAAGTATTCTTCAGGCACAACGATTTCCACGTGCATGATCGGTTCAAGGATCACGGCACCAGCTTTAGGTGCAGCGTTCTTTAACGCGATGGATGCCGCAACCTTAAAGGCCGCTTCAGAGGAATCGACATCATGGTAAGACCCATCATATAACTTGGCTTTAACGTCGATCAATGGGTAGCCGGCAAGGACACCGTTAGCCATGGATTCTTTCAAGCCTTGTTCAACTGAAGGGATGTATTCACGAGGAACCACACCACCGACGATGGCATCTTCAAATTCGAAGCCTTTGCCTTCTTCGTTAGGCGTGAATTCGATCCAAACATCACCATATTGCCCTTTACCACCAGACTGGCGAACAAACTTACCTTGTGCGCTTGCTTGCTTGGTGAAGGTTTCACGATAAGCAACTTGAGGGGCACCAACTTTGGCACCGACCTTAAATTCACGCTTCATCCGGTCGACCATGATATCCAAGTGTAATTCACCCATGCCGGCGATCAAAGTTTCGCCAGTTTCAGGATTCGTTTCAGCTTGGAAAGTTGGATCTTCTTCACTCAGCTTTTGGATCGCAACGTCAAGCTTGTCACGGTCTTCTTTTGAGTCAGGTTCGATGGAAACTTGGATAACTGGTTCTGGGATTTCCAAAGATTCAAGGATCAATGGGTGGTCAACGTCAGTCAAAGAGTCACCAGTGGTGGTGTTCTTCAAACCGATAGCCGCCGCAATATCACCAGAGAAGACTTCAGGGATCTCTTCACGGTGATTGGAGTGCATTTGCAGCAAACGACCAACACGTTCACGGTTGTCTTTGGACGCGTTCAAGACATATGAACCAGCTTCCAAAGTCCCAGTGTAGACCCGGATGAAAGTCAAACGGCCAACGAAAGGATCCGTTGCGATCTTAAAGGCCAACGCAGCAAATGGCTTGTCGTCACCGGCAGTCAATTCAACCGCTTCACCAGTTTCAGGATCAGTGGCGTTGTATGGCTTAACATCAAGTGGTGATGGTAAGTAGTCAACGACACCGTCAAGCATCATTTGAACACCCTTGTTCTTGAAGGCAGAACCGGCAAATACAGGGAAGAATTCCAAAGCCAAAGTGGCTTTACGGATCGCAGCCTTTAATTCGTCTTTGGTGATCTCTTCGCCTTCAAGGTACTTGTCCATGATGGCATCATCCACGTCAGCAACGGCTTCGATCAAGTCGTTGTGGGCAGCTTCTGCAGCTTCTTTGTAGTCGTCAGGAATGTCAACAACATCCCATTCGGAACCCAAAGCATCTTCGTCGTACAAGTCAGCCTTCATTTCGATCAAGTCGATGATACCTTCAAAGTTATCTTCGGCACCGATCGGTAATTGCATCGCATGGGCGTTAGCGCCTAAGCGTTCATGAAGCGTCTTAACAGAGTATTCGAAGTCAGCGCCGATCTTGTCCATTTTGTTAACGAACACGATCCGCGGAACAGAATAAGTGGAAGCTTGACGCCAAACATTTTCAGTTTGAGGTTCAACCCCAGCTTGGGCATCCAAAACAGTAACGGCCCCATCAAGGACACGCAAGGAACGTTCAACTTCGATAGTGAAGTCCACGTGCCCTGGCGTATCGATGATGTTGACCCGGTGATCCTTCCAAAAGGCAGTGGTAGCAGCGGAAGTGATCGTGATCCCACGTTCTTGTTCCTGAGCCATCCAGTCCATTTGAGAAGCGCCATCATGTGTTTCACCGATCTTATGGATCTTACCAGTGTAATACAAGATACGTTCTGTCGTAGTGGTCTTACCAGCATCGATGTGGGCCATGATCCCGATGTTACGGGTCCGGTCTAACGGAAATTCACGCTTGTTGGCCATGTGAAAGTAGTTCTCCTCTCAATTGTTGTGTGAGTTTAAATTTAAAATGCAAATGACGTTGAGCGACGCTAAGCAATCAGTTGAGTAAAAGTCGTCTCAGCTTTCAATTCGCTTAGCGTCGCATTTTGGGATAAAACAATTGGCTACTATATGCCAACGGATGAAGGATATAATAGCCAAACTGTCTTACCAACGATAATGTGCAAAGGCGCGGTTAGCGTCTGCCATTTTATGGGTGTCTTCGCGCTTCTTAACAGCCGCACCGGTGTTATTTGCCGCATCCATGATCTCGCGCGCAAGGCGTTCGTCCATAGTGTGTTCACCGCGAGCACGGGAGTATTGCGTCAGCCAGCGAAGGCCAAGGGTCGTACGACGATCAGGGCGTACTTCGATCGGCACTTGATAGTTAGAACCACCGATACGGCGAGCTTTAACTTCAAGTACTGGCATGATGTTTTTCATGGCTTCATCAAAAACATCAACAGGTTCGTTGCCAGTTTCCTTCTTAATGATATCAAATGCAGAATACAAAATAGTTTGAGCCTTACCGCGTTTACCGTCGATCATCAAGTGGTTGATGAGGCGGGTAACCAGCTTAGAGTTGTAAACTGGATCAGGTAAGACGTCACGCTTTGAAACAGTACCTCGACGTGGCATGCTGATTGCCTCCTTATATATAAGTCGTGTTTTAAACTGAAATTGCGATCATCTGGGCTTTACGCCGCCAGAATGATTGCTTACTTCTTAGCCTTAGGGCGCTTTGTACCGTACTTGGAACGAGATTGCATACGGCCGTCAACACCGGCAGTATCAAGCGTCCCACGGATGATGTGATAACGCACACCAGGTAAATCCTTAACACGGCCCCCACGGATCAGAACAACACTATGTTCTTGTAAGTTGTGGCCGATACCTGGGATATAAGCTGTCACTTCGATTAAGTTGGACAGACGCACACGGGCATACTTCCGCAAAGCTGAGTTAGGCTTCTTTGGTGTCATGGTGCCGACACGAGTAGCCACCCCACGTTTTTGCGGAGCTGGGGTGTTGGTAAGAGACTTCTTCTTGCTGTTGTAACCGAAGTTCAACGCAGGAGAGTTCGACTTCGTTACTTTAGACTTGCGACCTTGACGTACTAATTGATTGATAGTAGGCATTTCAAGGTTCCTCCTTTCGATTCTGGTTTAACTTTTCAAGTCCACACATCCAGGCGGTTCATTTTAGCTGATAAAAAAATGGCCCACGAGACGGCGAAGTGGCGATTGCCCAGTTCACTGCTCGGGAAACCCGAATAACTGGAAAAAAGCACCTTTGATAGTATACTAAGAATCCCAAGCTAATGTCAAGCATTTCAGAAAAAAGCCCGGTTTAATTTGTGAGATCGCGCCTCAACTTGCAAGGAAGTGTTTAACATGTTCTTCACGCTGATGTTTTGGAGTGGTTTGGCTTACTTCGCCTATCAAGATGCCACCACTGCTTCCGTTTCGGCACAACCTTTTGAATTCTGGTGTGTGCAAGTTTACTTGCTTGATAGCCTCACGCATCCTTGGTGGCTACCGCTTCTTTGGTACGCAGGATTTACGCTGCTGGTAAAGGCCCAATATCTTGGCAGCGCCGATGCCTGGTTGATCGCGGTGTTGGCCAGCCGCTTTGACACCATGGCGTTATTATGGGTGTTACTGCTGGCTTGTGTGAGTGGAATAACTCAGGCCTTGCTGTTCAAACAGCATCAATTGCCTTGGCTGCCGCATTTAGCTTGGGCCAGTGCCCTTGTCAGTGGGTATTTGCTGATCTCATAACCGCCTGCACGCAAAAAGCGCCGCAACTTTTCAGTTGCGGCGCCTTTTTTCACAGGCAGACTAGTTGTCAGACTTGGCAGCGTCGTCAGCTTGCATTTGCTTTTCGATATCGGAGATCGAATAGACATTTTCGGAAACTGCACCAACCGTCTTTGGTTCCATATGACGGTAGGTCGCCATCCCAGTACCAGCTGGAATGATCTTCCCGATAATGACGTTTTCCTTCAAGCCGACCAAAGGATCGACCTTGCCGCGGATCGACGCGTCGGTGAGGACACGAGTGGTTTCCTGGAATGAAGCCGCAGACAAGAAGGAGTTGGTTTCCAGACTGGCTTTGGTGATCCCAAGCAAGACTGGACGACCAGTTGCTGGGATACCACCGGAGATCAGTGTATCTTTGTTACGGTCCTTGAATTCCGCAATATCAAGCAACGTCCCTGGCAAAATGTCAGTGTCGCCTGGATCCATGACCCGGATCTTGCGTAATTGTTGACGAACCATCACTTCGATATGCTTATCAGCGATTTCGATCCCTTGCATCCGATAAACTTTTTGCACTTCAAACAATTGATAGTTTTCAGTGCTCAAAGAATCTTGGATCTTGATCAAGGCTTTAGGATCAATTGAGCCACCAGTCAAACGACCGCCACGATCCACGTGGTCACCTTCTGCGACGGCTACGCTTGAAGCGTATGGCACAGAGTAAGTGCGGGTATCCGTTTTACCTTCAACTGTGATCTCACGGGTGTGTTCTGCAGGGTTTTCATCAATGGCGGTAACGGTACCGTCAACTTCAGAGATCACAGCAGGACCTTTCGGGTTACGAGCTTCCATAATTTCTTGGACACGAGGCAACCCTTGGGTGATATCATCGCCACCGGCAACACCACCGGTATGGAAGTTACGCATCGTCAATTGCGTACCAGGTTCACCGATAGATTGCGCAGCGACAGTGCCGACGGCTTCGCCGACTTCAACTTGTTCGCCAGTGGCCAAGTTACGGCCGTAGCACTTTTGGCAAACCCCATGACGGGTGTCACAAGTGAAGACGGAACGGATCGTGACAGATTCAACGCCAGCGTCGACAATGGCTTGGGCCATGTCTTCATCCATCAAGGTGTCTTTTGGTACCAAGACTTGATGCGTCTTAGGATCAAAGACCGACTTTTGGGTGAAGCGGCCGACCAAACGATCGTACAATGGCTCGATCATTTCGTTACCTTCACGAATTGCCGAAACCACTAAGCCGCGGTCAGTGCCACAGTCTTCTTCACGAACAATGACGTCTTGGGCAACATCGACCAAACGCCGAGTCAAGTAACCAGAATCGGCAGTCTTTAAGGCCGTATCGGTCATCCCTTTACGAGCCCCGTGGGTAGACATGAACATTTCCAAGACCGACAAGCCTTCACGGAAGTTCGACAGCACAGGCACTTCCATCATCCCACCGTTAGGCGCAGCCATTAAACCACGCATGCCGGCAAGCTGAGTAAAGTTTGAAATGTTACCACGGGCCCCAGAATCACTCATCATGGAAATTGGGTTGTTCGGGTCAAAGGCATCGATCAGTTGTTGTTGAATGTCGTCTTTGGCATCGTTCCAAATGGCAATGGTGCGATCATGACGTTCTTGGTCAGTGATCAAACCACGACGGAACTGCTTGGCAACAGTGGCAACCTTTTTATGGGCTTCATCAACGATCTCGCCTTTTTGTGGCAAGTTCGGCACATCAGCGACCCCGACAGTTAAGCCAGAGTTGGTCGCTTGGGTGTAACCTAACGTCTTCATGTCATCCAACAAGTCACTAGTGCGTTGCACTTTGTAAGTCTTGAAGACTTCAGCGATGATCTTAGACAAGAAGGACTTCTTGAATGGGTCGATCAAAGGGGCATCAGCCAAGTATGCATGGATATCTTCACCAGGTTGGATGAAGTGTTTGTCAGGCACACCGTTAACGATGTTGTCTTGGGTCGGTTCGTCCAAGAATGGCAATTCCGTTGGTAAGATCTCGTTGAAGATCACTTTCCCAACAGACGTCACCATGATCTTGTTGCGTTGCTCGTCAGTAAACGGCTTGTCAGGCATGGAGTTGACCGCCAAACCGATACGTGAATGCAAGTGCACGTAACCATTTTGTAAAGCCATCACGACTTCGTTGGCATCTTTGAAGATCATGCCTTCGCCTTCGCGGCCTTTTTGTTCCATCGTCAAGTAGTAGTTCCCTAAAACGATATCCTGAGAAGGCGTCACGATCGGCTTACCATCTTTAGGCGCCAAGATATGGTGCGCCGCTAACATCAGCAAACGCGCTTCAGCTTGGGCTTCATCAGATAATGGCACATGGATGGCCATTTGGTCCCCATCAAAATCGGCGTTGTAAGCTTCACACACGATCGGGTGCAAACGCATGGACTTACCGTCAACTAAGACTGGTTCAAAGGCTTGGATCCCTAAACGGTGAAGCGTAGGGGCGCGGTTTAACAGCACTGGACGTTCTTTGATGACATCTTCTAAGACATCCCAAATATCGTCATCTTCGCGGTCGATCTTCCGACGCGCGTTTTTGATGTTAGAAGCCATATCACGGGCAACTAATTCGCGCATCACAAACGGCTTGAATAATTCAAGCGCCATCGAACGTGGCAAGCCACATTGATAGAACTTCAACGTTGGGCCGACATCAATGACCGAACGGCCAGAGTAGTCAACACGCTTCCCTAACAAGTTCTGACGGAAACGCCCTTGTTTCCCTTTCAACATGTGTGAAAGAGACTTCAATGGCCGATTCCCAGGACCAGTGACTGGACGGCCACGACGACCGTTATCGATCAATGCATCGACAGCTTCTTGCAACATGCGCTTTTCGTTTTGGACGATGATGTTAGGCGCATTGAGGTCTAACAAGCGCTTCAAACGGTTGTTACGGTTGATGACCCGACGGTACAAGTCATTCAAGTCACTCGTGGCAAAACGGCCACCTTCAAGCTGAACCATTGGGCGCAGATCCGGCGGGATAACTGGAATGGCATCCATGACCATCCAAGCAGGATCGTTACCAGATTCCAAGAAGGCATCCAAAATGTCCAACCGGCGGATCGCACGGGTCCGCTTTTGGCCTTGAGCCGACTTCAAGTCTTCTTTGAGTTCCGCAACTTCTTGGGCCAAGTCCACTTGGCTCAACAGTTCCTTCACCGCTTCAGCACCCATTTTGGCGTTGAAGCTTTGACCGTATTCGTCACGCTTGTCGCGGTATTCGCGTTCGGTCAACAGTTGCTTTCTTTCAAGCGACGTGTCGCCTGGATCGATCACAACATAACTTGCGAAGTAGATCACTTCTTCAAGTGCACGTGGGGACATGTCCAAAACCAAGCCCATGCGAGATGGGATGCCTTTGAAGTACCAGATGTGCGTTACTGGTGCAGCCAATTCGATATGACCCATGCGTTCGCGACGAACTTTGGAGCGGGTGACTTCAACGCCACAACGGTCGCAAACAATTCCCTTATACCGGATGCGCTTGTATTTCCCACAGGCACATTCCCAGTCTTTCGTCGGTCCGAAGATGCGTTCATCGAATAGCCCATCTCGCTCTGGCTTTAAAGTCCGATAGTTGATGGTTTCTGGCTTTTTAACTTCACCATAAGACCATGAACGGATTTTGTCAGGCGAGGCTAAGCCGATTTGCATGCTTTCAAACTTGTTGACATCAATCAAAAGGCTACCTCCTAGTTGTTATCGTCGCTGGATTGATCTTGAGCGGCAAGCGCTGCAGCTTCTTTGGCTTTCTTTTCTTCTTGTTCCTTGGCAAATTTCGCTAAGGCATCGACCGAAACCACATCGTCGTCATCATCATCCATATCGCGCAATTCGATTTCTTGTTTGTCTTGGTCGAGCACTTTCATGTCCAAACCAAGGGCTTGTAATTCCTTGACCAACACGCGGAATGATTCTGGCACGCCTGGCTTTGGAATCGGTTCGCCTTTGACAATGGCTTCGTAGGTCTTGACCCGTCCAACCACGTCATCTGACTTGTAAGTCAAGATTTCTTGTAAGGTGTAAGCAGCCCCGTAAGCTTCCAAGGCCCAAACTTCCATTTCCCCGAAACGCTGGCCACCAAACTGAGCTTTACCACCCAATGGCTGTTGCGTCACTAAGGAGTAAGGTCCGATGGAACGGGCATGGAGCTTATCAGCGGACATATGCGCCAGTTTCATGTAATACATGACCCCGACAGATACCCGGTTTTCAAATGGTTCCCCAGTGCGGCCGTCATAAAGGATCGACTTGCCGTCGCTGGCCATGCCAGCTTCTTTAACAGTAGCCCACAGATCTTCATCATTGGCCCCATCAAAGACTGGTGTGGCCACATGGATGCCTAAGTTACGAGCCGCCATGCCTAAATGCAAGTCTAAGACCTGCCCGATGTTCATACGTGATGGCACACCCATTGGTGACAGTAAAATGTCAACTGGAGTCCCGTCAGGTAAGAATGGCATATCTTCTTCAGGTACCACGATAGAAACCGTCCCTTTGTTACCATGACGACCGGCCATCTTGTCCCCAACTTCGATCTTACGCTTTTGGGTGATGTAAACACGGACCTTCATGTTAACGCCTGGTGACAATTCATCCCCGTTATCTCGGGTGAAAATGCGGACATCTTGAATGATACCGCCGCCGCCATGAGGCACTTTCAAACTGGTGTCACGCACTTCACGGGCCTTTTCACCAAAGATCGCATGCAATAAGCGCTCTTCAGCAGACAGTTCAGTGACCCCTTTAGGCGTGACTTTCCCGACTAAAATGTCCCCGTCATGGACTTCAGCACCAACGCGGATGATTCCGAATTCATCGAGGTCCTTGAGGGCTTCTTCACCGACGTTAGGAATTTCACGGGTGATCTCTTCAGGACCGAGCTTGGTGTCACGGGCTTCTGATTCATATTCTTCAATATGGATAGAAGTATAGGCATCTTCACGGACCAATTTTTCAGATAAGACGATCGCATCTTCATAGTTGTACATGTTCCAAGTCATGAAGGCGATGATCGGGTTTTGACCTAAGGCTAATTCCCCGTTTTGCATGGCTGGGCCGTCGGCGATGATCTCATCGGCTTCGACTTTGTCACCTAAGCGGACAATTGGACGTTGGTTGTAGTTCTTCCCGGCGTTAGAACGACGGAACTTCATCAAGTTGTACTTGTCTAAAGCCCCATCGGCACGGCGGATACGGATCTGCTTAGCATCAACGAATTCGACTGTCCCATCATGGGCAGCTAAAACGGCGATCCCAGAGTCATGGGCAGCTTTGTATTCCATCCCAGTCCCAACTAATGGGGCATGAGGATCGATCAAAGGCACCGCTTGACGTTGCATGTTGGCACCCATTAAGGCGCGGTTGGAGTCATCGTTTTCCAAGAAAGGAATGCAGGCAGTGGCTACGGCAACTACTTGCTTAGGCGAAACGTCCATGTAGTCAACATGTTCAGCAGTGGTTTCGATGTTATCATCTTTAGAACGTGCCAAGATCGTCGCGTCAGCAAATGAACCATCGTCATTCAACTTGGTGTTGGCCTGAGCCACCACATAGTTATCTTCTTCATCGGCAGTTAAATAGTCGATCTTGTCGGTAACTTTGTGATCTTCCCATGATACCCGCCGATATGGCGTTTCAATAAAGCCATAAGGGTTGACCACGGCATAAGAAGCCAAGGAGTTGATCAAACCAATGTTAGGACCTTCTGGGGTTTCGATCGGACACATACGGCCATAGTGGGTGTAATGCACATCACGCACTTCATAACCGGCACGGTCTCGCGTCAAACCACCAGGGCCTAAGGCAGACAAACGACGCTTATGCGTCAATTCGCCTAATGGGTTGGTTTGGTCCATGAACTGAGACAATTGAGAACTGCCAAAGAATTCCTTGATAGACGCAACCACTGGACGAATATTGATCAGTTGTTGCGGGGTGATCGTGGTGGTGTCTTGGATCGACATCCGTTCGCGAACCACACGTTCCATCCGGCTTAAGCCGATACGGAATTGGTTTTGCAGCAATTCACCGACAGAACGGATCCGACGGTTACCCAAGTGATCGATATCATCCGTTGAGCCGATGCCTTCTTGTAAGTTCAAGAAGTAGTTCATCGCAGCAACGATATCAGCTGGGATCAAATGCTTGATCTTTTTGTCGATATGACCGTTACCGATCATGTTGACGACTTTTTCAGGGTTGTTTTCAGAGTAAACTTTGACGACTTGAATGGTCATTGGATCCGTGACCACACCTTGATCGCTTGGTTGATAAGTGATGGTTTTGAAATCATCCTTATCCAAGTAGTCGCCTAAGGTATCCATCACATGACGGTCGATCTTGGTGTCTTTAGCCACGATCACTTCGCCAGTTTCAGGGTCAGCTAAAGTTTCTGCCACAGTATGCCCTAATAAACGGGTCTTCAAGTTCAGCTTTTTGTTGACCTTGTAGCGGCCAACATTGGCCAAGTCATAACGCTTTGGATCAAAGAACCGCGCGTATAACAGCGAACGAGAAGAGTCGGCAGTTTTAGGTTCACCTGGGCGAAGTCGTTCGTAAATATCTTTTAAGGCTTCGTCAGTGCGGGAATCATCGGTGTTTTTGTGCACATCTTTTTCCAAGGTGAGCATCAAAGAATCATTATCGCCAAACATGTCGATAATGTCAGAATCGGCACCAAAGCCCAATGCGCGGATCAATTCAGTCATCGGGATCTTACGGGTCCGGTCGATGCGGACATAAGAAATATCCTTGGCGTCAGTTTCAAATTCCAACCAAGCCCCACGGTTAGGGATCACAGTGGTGCCCCAAGTCATGCGGGAGTTCTTGTCAACGGCAGAGTTGTAATAAACCCCAGGGGAGCGGACCAATTGCGAAACAATGACCCGTTCTGCCCCGTTGATAATGAACGTCCCTTGATCAGTCATCAGTGGGAAATCCCCAAAGAAGACATCTTGTGACTTGATCTCGCCAGTTTCATGGTTAGTCAAGCGTAAGGTGACGTGTAATGGGGCCGCGTAGTTGGCATCATGTTGACGCGCTTCTTCAACGGTGTACTTCGGTTCGCGAAGATCATAGTCAACATATTCCAAAGACAAGTTGCCTTGGAAGTCTTCGATCGGCATGATGTCGTCGAACATTTCCTTCAGGCCTTCGTCTAAGAACCATTGATATGAGTTGGATTGGATCTCGATCAAGTTAGGCAGATCGAGTACTTCTTTGATGCGGGAATAGGAACGGCGCGTGCGATGCTTGCCGTAATTCACTAAATGTCCTGCCAAGTATGAACACCTCTCATTAGTTTTTTCGGACGGCGACTTCGTAAATATCAGGTAAAAAAAGATTAAATTTACGTTACATCAGCCGATACGGACCTCATCAGGGCAAACAAAAACCCAAAAGCGCATCGGAAAGTTCTCCGCTGGCGCCTTGGGTTCGCTATGCGTGTTGCCGGACAATAGATCGTCAACACATGTGGGCCGCACCGAAATGCAATTGCATTAAGAATACCTTTTTTTGAAATTGATGTCAAGGGGTCACGCACCAATGAAAGCGTCGAAGACATGACCGAACTTGGCCAAAAAAAGGGGTCTAAAATTTTTGGTGTTGAAGAGTACTTCAACGCTGGAAGTTTTAGGCCTTTTTAGATAACACAAAAACACCTACTCCCTCCAGTGTTATGCTTTAAGCGACCAAACCAAAAGATAAACGAGG
>NZ_BAAFZI010000027.1:0-33906 GCF_045862175.1 Lacticaseibacillus salsurae
AGTGATTGCCGCAATGTCTCGCTGCACCAGCTCTTGAGCGTGAAGCTCAAGAATTTGACGGTAATGAATAGCCATTACAAAGACCTCCTGTATTTAAGAATTGCACGCGCTTACACGTATGCTACCCATAGTATACAGGAGGTTTCTGTATTGTTGGTCAATTTCTTCGCCGACCTTGGACAATTTTTTCGCCGAGTGGTGTCAAAAACTTCGCATTACCTGGTAAAGCTATATGCCGTCTTCAAAGCCTCATCGGACGAGACGAAAAACGGTTGTACGAAAAAAGCCGCGCCAACGTTTTTAGCCGAATTAGGCGCGACTCTGTAATTTAGTTTAACGCCGAAAAGCTACCGCTCTTATAGCGCTGTGTACGGATAACTATCCGGGAGGACACGATGGACCAACATCGTGTCCTTTTTTGTACGACATTAGTATATCATGTCGCGATACCCTGTGGCAACTAGGCCCGAATGCAAAACTGGGATGTTTGGGGATCTGTCCTCTTCATCCTCGTCAGTCTTGGTGGTTTCGTAGACCGGTATGGGGATCTGATTCTCCATATCGTTGAAGTCTATCTCAAAGTGGCAGATCATTTGTCCAGGCCAAGCAAGTCCATGCCTCATCGGACGAGACGAAAAACAGTTGTACGAAAAAAGCCGCGCCATTAACTTTTAGCGAAGTAAGCGCGACTTTGTAACAAATATCTTTACGCCGAAAAGCTACCGCTCTTAAGCGCTGTGTACGGATAACAATCCGGGGACACGATGTTGATAGCATCGTGCCTTTTTGTATGCTCATAGTATATCATGTCGCGATACCCTGTGGCAACTAGGCCAGACAGCAACGTCACCTGAACCTTGAAAGCTTAGAAAGCACCCGTCAGGATCGCTGCCAGAACGATCGCAACCATCGAATTGTCGATTATTTAACTGTGTTTGTTTTACAAATTATTCAATGTTTTCCGGCTATATACGCCATCTGTCTTGCCATGGTATACTGGCAAAAGCACAAAAGCAACGTACGGTAGCTTTTCGAGTACGAAGGAGGTGGTGCCTATGAGATTTCGTAGGTGTCAACAAATCCGGAAAGGAAAGTCGTATGCAAAACTGGGATGTTTGGGGTTCCGTCCTCTTCATCCTCGTCTCAATTGGTGGTTTTCTAGGCCAACATGGGGATCTTATTCTTCATGTGATTGAAGTCTATCTTAAAGTGGCAGATCATTTGTCCACGCCAAGCAAGTCCACGAAACATCGGGCGAGACGAAAAACGGTTGTACGAAAAAAGCCGCGCCATTAACTTTTAGCTGAGTCAGGCGCAGCTTTCGCTCTTATAAGTTAACGCCGAAAAGCTACCGCTCTTAAGCGCTGTGTACGGATAACTATCCGGGGACACGATGTTGATAGCATCGTGCCTTTTTGTATGTCCATAGTATATCATGTCGCGATACCCTGTGGCAACTACACCGGAATGAAGGTGGAATCCAAAACTGGGATATTTGGGGTTCCGTCCTCTTCATCCTCGCCAGTCTTGGTGGTTTCGTAGACCGATATGGGGATCTCATCCTCCATATCATCGAGGTCTATCTCAAAGTGGCAGGTCACCTGTCCACCCCAAGCAAGTCCATGCCTCATCGGACGAGACGTAAAAAGCCGCGCCATTAACTTTTAGCAGAGTAAGCGCGACTTTGAATTAAGTTATCGCCGAAAAGCTACCGCTCTTAGGCGCTGTGTGCGGATAACTATCCGGGAGGACACGATGTTGGTAGCATCGTGCCTTTTTGTATGCCCATAGTATATCATGTCGCGATACCCTGTGGCAACAGGACCCAGATGCAAGTCCGTATGCAAAACTGGGATATTTGAGGAATCTCTCCTCTTCATCCGAATCTCACTTGGTGGTTTTCTAGGCCGGCATGGCGATCTGATCCTTGATGCCATTTAGGTCCATCGCCAAGTGGCAGATCACCTCCATCCCAAGCAAGTCCAAGCCCCATCGTCCGGCCTTGGCACCTCATCAGAAATATCGCGATCCCTGCCGCCAGTCATGAAATTGCGTTTCCCCACACAAAAATGACCTTGCCACGTCGATTTAAATCGACGCCACAAGGCCATTTTCACTTCAAGCTAAGCTCTTCGTGAGCTCGGCAGGTTTGTTACATAATGTGGAGAACGTGTAAGACGATACCAACAATGAACAAACCGAAGATGATGATGATCGGGCTAACTTTCTTCTTGAGTAACCACATGCAAAGCAAGGTAACCAGAAGACCAGCTAAGCCAGGGATCAAGGAATCCAAGTTCTGTTGCAACGTGGTAACTTTGTGGTCAGTCAAGGACAAACCAGCAGCTTGTTGTTGCAAAGCAGTTTGGATACCCTTGGCACCTTTTGGTAAGGAGCCCCAGTCAATGTAAGCACCTTTGTCCAATTGAACATCGGAAACCGTTGGTGTGAACTTAACAGAAACCCAACGTTCTACCAGAGAACCTAAGATGAACATACCAAGGATGGAAGCACCTTTGGTAACATCTTGCAACAAGGAACCGGACATATCGTCGGCGATACGAGAACCAGCTTTGTAGCCAAATTCTTGAGTGTACCACAGGAAGGCGATACGGATAATGTTCCAAGCCACGAAGAAAATGATTGGGCCAACGATGGAACCAGTCATGGCCATAGAAGCAGCCAAGGCACCTAAGATCGGACGTACAGTGAACCAGAATACTGGGTCGCCGACACCGGCCAGAGGGCCCATCATGCCGACCTTAACACCTTGGATCGTAACATCGTCAACAGCAGCGCCGTTGGCACGTTCTTCTTCAAGGGCCAAAGTAACACCGATAACAGGTGAAGCCAAGTATGGGTGAGTGTTAAAGAATTCCATGTGACGCTTCAAAGCGGCAACACGATCTTCTTTAGTCGTGTACAACTTCTTCAAAGCTGGAATTAAAGCATAAGTCCAGCCACCGTTTTGCATACGTTCGTAGTTCCAAGAACCTTGCAGGAAGGTCGAACGCCAGCACACATCCCAACGATCTTTTTTCGTTAATTTGATCTGATCAGCCATTGTGTTCTACCTCCTTCTAGTAGTTGTCAATGATGTCGCCAACGGCATCACCAGAACCAGTGGATTGACCGCCATCACTTGAGCCGCCCATCTTGGACAAGTTCAAGTAGATCAAGGCCAAGCCAACACCGATAGCACCTAAACCGATCAAGGTGATTTCGGTAACAGTGCCAAGCACGAAGCCGATGGCGAAGAATGGCCATACTTCAGCAGTCGCCATCATGTTGATAACCATCGCATAACCAACGGCAACAACCATGCCACCACCGATTGACAAGCCATCAACTAACCAAGTCGGCATTGCATCCAGCATTGCCTTAACAGGGCCGGAACCAACAGCAATGATGAAGCCTGCAGGGATCGCAATACGCAAACCTTGTAAGCAGATCGCAACCCATTGCCAGAAGTCGATCTTACCAAAGCTACCTTCTTCAGCTGCTTTATCCATGATATGGATGATCGCAACAGTGACGGTACGAACTAAGGTGGTCAACAGTAAGCCGGCAACGGCCAGAGGAACGGCGATAGCAATAGCTGAGGAAACCCCTGCTTTGCCTTGGCCGCCAAGAACAAGAATGATGGCAGATGCAACAGAAGCCAAAGCCGCGTCAGGCGCAACAGCGGCACCGATGTTCGCCCAGCCTAAGGCGATCATTTGCAAGGTCCCGCCTAAGATAACACATGGGACCAATTGGCCAGTAACCAAGCCGATCAACGTGCAGGCTACAACTGGTTGGTGGAATTCGAATTCATCAAGAATCCCTTCCATCCCAGCTAAGAATGCGACGATGAGGACTAGGATGATTTGAATGAAATTCAAAGACATTTTAGTATCCTCCCTTTTTGTAGGAATAATAGTCGAGCATCACGATGCGTTCATCGCAATGTTTTGATTGAAGTTACTTTGCAGCGTTCAAAGCGTCTTGCGCTTTCTTCAAGATGGCATCCATGTTGTCTTGAGAGTCGGTTGGGACTTTGCGGACATCAAAGGTCAAGCCGTCAGCCTTCAGTTTAGCGAAGGTATCGATATCATCTTGGTCAAAAGCCAAAACTTTGTTAGGTTGAACTTTACCAGCGGAGTGGGCCATGGACCCAACGTTGATGGTCTTCAACGGTACGCCACCTTCAACTGCGCGTAATGCGTCTTGAGGGGTTTCGAATAATAGCAGTGCACGTTCGCCGCCAAAGTGCTTATCATCTTTGGCGATCTTGATCATTTGATCAACTGGCACAACGTGGGCGTGAACACCACCAGGCGCAGCGTCAGTGATCAATTGCTTACGCAGCTTATCCTTGGCAACGTTGTCAGAAACAACGATGATACGGGTAGGCTTAACCGACTTGGACCAAGCAGTTGCGACTTGACCATGCAACAGACGAGAGTCGATCCGAGCAAGCACATATTCGAGCTTCCCAGGTTTCCCGGCGTTGCCACCTTGAGCTGCAGCAGGTGCAGCTTTTGGTTTAGGTTCAAGTGATTCTGGTTTGATCTTCACACCGTCACGCCCAGCTTCTACTAAGTGTGCAGCAATCTCGTGTGCCGATGTCATCGACAGACGTGAGCCATAAGCTTCAATGAGCATTGGCAGGTTCAGCCCTGTTACAATTGCCCACTTGTCCTTATGTGCTTCGAACAAACCGTTGGATTGGTTGAATGGTGAACCGCCCCACAGATCGACTAAGAACAACACTTCGTCGTCTTCGCCGAACTTCGCAATGGCTTCTTCAAGATGCTTCTTGAGATCATCTGGGCCTTCGTTTGGCATGAAAGTCACAGCTTCGACTTTTTCTTGTTCACCGAAGATCATTTGACCAGATTGCTTGATGCCAGCAGCGAATTGCCCATGACTAGCAAGAATGATTCCGACCATTGTTTGTCGCCTCCTAAATAATATTTGGGTTCGGTCGCCGGCTGCATTGAATAATGTAGAATAAGTATGCAGATTTTGACCGGTGAATGAATCCCCATGAGCTAGTATGCCGTTATCAGTCACGCTTTGCAACCCCTTTCCTACGAGAAATTTGAGCGTTTTCATGAAAGGACTATACCAGCAGGCATTTGACTCAAATTTTTTTGCAAATCTTTATGTGCGACAAGGGTTTGACTGGGGAAAAGTTAAGCCAGATCTGCTATATTTGTAGGAACAACTCGACTACTTTTCACGTCAGCGTCGGCTCGTCCAACTCATTAAAACGCTTTTTAATTTATGGAAAGCGTTTTTCGATCGCATGCATAATACGTTGACGCCGACTGGGGTTCGCGCTATACTTTCAGGCAAGACATGTGAATATCCACCAAGAAATAGAGGTCGCGGGTGGTGACGAAAACAGGTGAGGGCTAGATCCCTTTGATCCTGTCGTAAGCATCCCCGCCGAAATCAGATCGTTCATCTAGGAGCGGTTTGGTTGGGGCAAGCGAAAATATCGCTTGAACTGTCGCAGCAATGCGGAGCGCTATGATTCTGGTTTAACTACTGAAATCAGGGGATCGACCTTTATTTATGATATAGGTCGATCCCCTTTAATGTTCTCTCTATTCCTTCGGTGCGCAAACAACGAAGGAGGACTATGTCTGATGAAAAAAGTATGGCTTTACCTTAATGGGATCGCCGTGGCGCTGTTAGCAGTACTGGCTTTCAGCATCCAAAGCGTTTCTGCCAGTGGGACCTTCAAAGTCGGGATGGAAGCCGGCTATGCCCCATTCAACTGGACCCAATCTGATGCGTCAAACGGCGCCGTGAAGATCCAAGGCTCTCATGATTACGCCAATGGCTACGATGTGCAAATGGCTAAGAAAGTGGCCAAAGCCATCGGCAAAAAAGTTATCGTGGTCAAGACTTCTTGGGATGGGTTACAACCAGCCTTAACGTCTGGCAAGATCGATGCGATCATCGCCGGGATGTCGCCCACTGCCGAACGGCGCAAGGCGATCGATTTTACCAGCACGTATTACGCTTCGAAGTTGACGGTGGTGGTACGGCGCGATTCCAAATACGCCAAAGCTAAGTCCATCAATGACTTCAAAGGCGCCAAGATCACCGCGCAACTGTCCACTTTCCATTATCAAGCCATCAAGCAAATGAAAGGCGTCATCAAAGAAGCGGCGATGAACAACTTCCCCGCAATGCGAGTGGCGCTTGAATCTGGCACCATTGATGGGTATGTTTCCGAAGTTCCAGAAGGCATCACTGCGCAAAATGCCAACCCGAACTTGACTTACTTGAAGTTCTCCAAGGCCAATGGTTTTAAAACCAACCCAGAAGATGTGGACTTGGCCATCGGCTTGCGCAAAAACGATCCCAATAAAGCCAAGATCAATGAAGAGTTAGCCAAGATCTCGACATCAACACGCAATCAAATGATGAACGACGCCGTAGCCAACCAGCCTTCCACCAGCCAAGGTGGCAACTGGTTCATGCAGATCTTAAAGCAATACGGGCCAATGTTATTGCGTGGCACTGGCATGACCTTATTGATCTCTTTGGTCGGGACCATCGTTGGGTTTGTGATCGGCTTATTAGTCGGGATCATTCGCACCATTCCGACGCCTAAGACCAAAGGCAAACGCGGCTTACAGTGGTTGATCAACTGGTTATTAGCCGTTTATATCGAAGTTTTCCGTGGCACACCTATGATCGTGCAAGCAGCGGTATTGTATTACGGCGCTGCCCAAGCGTTTGGCATCAATATGAACAAAACCACTGCCGCGTTGGTCATTGTCTCGATCAACACTGGGGCTTATATTTCTGAGATCATCCGTGGCGGGATCATTTCCGTGGATGAAGGCCAGTTTGAAGCGGCGCATGCGTTAGGCTTCACCCATTTGCAAACGATGATGAAAGTCGTTTTGCCACAAGCGATCCGCAACTCCTTGCCAGCCGTGACCAACGAATTCATCGTCAACATCAAGGATACGTCAGTGTTGTCTGTGATCTCCGTTTCCGAATTGTTCTTCTCCGCCGAAACTGTCGCCGGGCAAAACTTCCAGTTCTTCCACACTTACTTGATCGTTTCTGGGATCTACTTGATCTTGACCTTCACGATCTCGCGTCTGTTCCGCTTGATCGAAAAGCGCATCGACGGGCCGAAGAACTACAACTTGATGTCCAACCAAATGCAAGCTGTTGATGCAAAGGAGGCAAAATAATGGCTGATACGATCATTGAAGTCAAGAATTTGAAAAAAGCCTTCGGGACGCATGAAGTGCTGACTGATATCAACTTCGACGTGCATAAAGGCGAAGTGGTATCCATCATTGGCCGCTCTGGCTCTGGGAAGTCCACCTTGTTGCGCAATATCAACTTATTGGAAGAACCCACTGGCGGCGACATCCTGTTCCATGGCAAAAGCGTGGTGTCTGGGGATGTTGACTTGCCGCATTACCGCGCCGCTGTTGGCATGGTGTTTCAGCAATTCAACTTGTTCAACAACTTGACCGTTTTGCAAAACGTGGTCACCCCACAAACCACGGTGTTGCGTCGCAGCGCTGCTGAAGCCAAAACGCACGCTTTGGAATTGTTAAAGCAAGTCGGCATGGCGCCTTTCGTCAATGCCAAGCCAGACCAACTTTCCGGCGGGCAAAAGCAGCGTGTCGCCATCGCCCGAGCCGTCGCCATGGATCCAGAAGTCTTATTGTTTGACGAACCGACGTCAGCGTTGGATCCGGAAATGGTCGACGACGTATTGAATGCGATGAAAGCCTTAGCTGACACTGGGTTGACCATGATCGTGGTCACCCATGAAATGCAATTTGCCAAAGATGTTTCCGATCGCGTTGTGTTCATGAACGAAGGCGTCATTGCCGAAGCCGGCACGCCAGCTGAGATCTTCGACCATCCAAGCAAAACCGTTACTCAAGAATTCTTGAAGCGCTACTTGAACCGCGCATAACCTGCGAGAAGCTGAGGCCTAAAGCAATTTAGGCTCAACACACAAAAGCCGTTGCCTGACGATTCATCGTTGAATCGCAAGGCAGCGGCTTTTTGTCTAGGCATTGCATGAAGAAACGCGACTGGTCAGTGATGGCTAGTCGCGTTTTGATTTCATTTGAATAGCTGGATAATTTCGCAAGAGTGGCACAACAACGTCACAGTTTCATCACAATTCACCAGTAACATAGACCTTGTAGAAATGAGTTACCCCCCTTATTTCTACCCCACTTTTTCATCTTCTCAAGTCGCGCCAGTGCCCGCTGGCGCGCGCCATCACTCCTCCAAGTGATGAATGAATCTCCCAACCCTTTTTGGCCGCCAAACCCATGGCGGCCTTTTTTGATCCAGTGGTTTTCAAAGCGGTTTTAGCCGACCAGGTAGCCTAGCTAAGGGAATTGAACCTGGACTTGGTTCAGTTTCCTTAGCGTAGCTAGCTGCGTCGGCGTTGCTTGGAAAAGCACGACGACACCAGTGGTTTTCAAAGCGCCCTTAGCCTCAAGGATAGCCTAGCAATAGGATTTGATCCCGGGCTTGGCTCGGATCTTATTGCGTAGCTAGCCGTAGAGGCGTTGCTTAGAAAGCCACGACGACCAGTAATATAACCACTTAAATACCTATCTATTAACTTACAAATAATTAGTTAATCGCCGGTTTTCATGGTAAACTATTGAAAGCAAGAAGTGACATGAGCGGTGGTCTCCCCATTGAGGAGGTGATGCGATGGCAAATTATGCCACCCATCCCAAACGAAAGGAGATCGGTCTTGTTTGCCTTTGGTTACGTTCACGTAGCCATTATTGCCTGTATCTATTTGGTCGGCTATTACTGCGATGCGCTGAACTTCAGCGTCCGCAAAGCCACCAAGTTGGTTCGTTCCTTGAGCCAGCTAGTGCAGGCAGTCAGAGAACTCTGGCGGAAGTAAACAAGCAAAAAGCCGCACTCACTTTGTCGAGATTGATGCGGCTTTAGCTTGTATTCAACTGACCATCGCTCTTAAAGCGATCTTGCAAGGACGATATTCTGTCCCGGAAACACCGTGCTGCCAGGCGCGGTGTTTTTGTATGGTCTAATTATATCATGACCACCATTATGAGAACAACTAGTGCGTTAATCACGATGATCTTAACTGCGACGCGCTGAACTTCAGCGTCCGCAAAGCCACCAAGTTGGTTCATTCATTGAGCCAACTAGTGCAGGCAGTCAGAGAACTCTGGCAGCAGTAGACAAGCAAAAAGCCGCACTCACTTTGACGAGATGATGCGGCTTTAGCTTAATCTTAACTTGACCATCGCGCTTGCGCGATAAGATCGGGCGAGGACGATACTCCGTCCCAAAAACACCGTGCTTGCAGACACGGTGTTTCTGTATGGTCACGGTATATCATGACCAACAATGTGAGAACAACTGACACATCCAGTAGCATTGACGATCTACGACTGCGATGCGTTGAGCTTCAGCGTTCGCAAAACCACCAAATTCGTTCGCTCCTTAAGCGAGCTAGTACAGGCGGCCAGAAATTTCTAACAAAAGTAGGCACCCCGAAAAGGCTCCTCATTGCTGAGCAACCTTCCTGAAAGCAGGTGATGTGATATAAACAATGCCAACCATCCTGAAAAATGTGTTGTTTACGAAAAGCATCGTGTTTGCCGGCGATGCTTTTCGATGAACTAAGTATAGCATGAAAGACTGTTTTTGCACAGAAAAAGAATCTTAAAGTCTGTAAAAAGCTTCATAAATAATATATAAATGCGTTTTATACATATAAATGGATAATTTCGTCAATAATAAAACACACTAAATCGCCTGCAAGCATCCCGTAACACGATCGGGTCAAAAAAGGCGCGCCACCATCGACACGCCGATCTACAATTACAGGTCAAACACGATTTTGGCCAAGCTGGTCACAGGATCGTGATCATTATCCACTGGCAACACCAAGTCTGCCGCTTGTTGGATCGCCGGGACGCCATTTTTCACGGAAACGCCTAGGCCCACTTTTTGGATCATGGACATATCATTGAGGTTGTCACCTAACGCGATGATCTCTTCTGGCAAAATGCCGATCTTTTCTCCTAAGGTGATCGCCGCATCCCCTTTATCGATGCCATTGGGGTTAAATTCCACATAGCGGCCGGAAGAATAGCTGACCGTCGCCGGATAATCAACTGCTTGGGCAATTTTTTCGGCGAGCTGTTGGCGCGCGGTGAGCTCAGGATGTTGAAAGATCACTTTGGCGATGGCGCGGCCTTTAAGTGCGGAAAGATCCGAGTCAGTCCACAACGTGTAGTCTACGCCGCGATTATCCAAGTAGGCATATTCAGACGCACTGGGCCGATAAACATAGACGTGATGGAAGGTGTAGATATGGGCCCCAAATTCAGGATCAGCCGCCCCAACTTTGAAAATCGCGTTGGCCACATCAAAAGGTAGCGACGTTGACGCAATGATCTGGTTGCCAGCATTCTCCACGATCGCCCCACCATTGTAGGAGATCACGTATTGGCCTGGCAATTGCTCAGTTCCAATGGTTTTTAGCAGGCCTTGCACTGACGCAAAGCCGCGACCAGTGTTGGGGACGAATTTCACCCCGGCATCACGCAATTTCGCGATGGCTTGGATATCTGCCGGTGACACACTGCCGTCAGTGCGCAACAAGCTTTCGTCAAGATCTGAAACGATCATTTTATAGGTCATTTTTTGTGTGCCCCTTTAACGCCCCAGGTGAACACGATGAAATAAATGATCGCCATAAACAAACTGCTGACAACACTTGACGCCAAGCTACCGTTTTTGCCATGCGACATCGATGTCATGGCGACCATCACGATGAAATACCCCACCGGAATGATCAAGCCGACGCCGTATGACTTGCCTTTTTGTCCGAGTTTAAAATTCCAATATCCTAGGCCAATGGTGAGTACCACAACCAACAGGATCAAAGCCAATGCCAAAATCAAATCACGAGTCCCCCAGTTTTTTCTTTCATTATACAAGACTTTGTGAAACGCTACCACCCGCCGGAAAATCCGCCGCCGCCAGAACTGCCGCCACCGTAACCAGAGCCGGACCCAAATCCAGACCCAGAGCTAGGGCTGCCGCCAACATCACTCAGCCACAACGGCATCGCCGCCAGTCCTAAGCCGTCAGTTTCAACTTGATTCAACCGGCGCCACAACGCTTCAAAAAACTGCTTTTGGGCTTTGATGGTATTGAGCTTTTTGGCATCTTTAGGGGTGACATGTTCGACAAAAGCTTGCCAAACCGCTTGTTGATCTTTGATGCTGTGGCCGGGTGCCCATTGGCTAAAGCCATTGAAATACTGCCGCACTGGCGCCACCAAAGCGGTCAAGTGCGGCTGGATGGTGTTGAGGTAAGCTTGCAAGTTAGGCGCTTCAAGCACCAATTCATTGGCTTGAGGTAAATCAGTATAATCGATCCCTGCATACGCGAACGCTGGCATCGGCGGCTCAACACTAGTGGCCAAGTCTGCTAGTTTATAGCGCACATACCAAGCAAAATCCTGCTTCAACCAAGCGATCACGTCTTTAGGCATGGCTTTGAACCAACCGACAGATAACTGTCTCAGGTAGGCGGCTTGTTGCGCTGGCTTTAGATTTTGAAACAATGGCAGTTGCGGCGCCACTTGGGCCTCAAATACTTTTTGTAGCTGATCGTGTTGGCGTTTGTGTCGCCAGATCAACGTGACGATGGCGATGATGCCTAAAGCGATCACGCTGATCACCATGATGGTATCGCGCACTTGTTGGGCATGATCGGCGGCTTTTTGGGCTTTGATCTGTGCTGGTGTGGCAATGTCTGAGGCGTGTTTTTGGAGCCACGAATTGAGATTGCCCATGATCTGCTGCAACGCCGCATCGTATTGTTTATGGCGCAACTTCGTGTCAACGGCGGTGGTGATAATGCGATCTTTGGCGCCATCTGGCAAAGCCGCTTCTAAGCCATAACCCACTTCTAAAGCGTATTTGCGATCTTTGATGGCCAGCACAAAATACAGCCCGTTGTCCCAACCTTTTTGCCCAACGCCTAGCTGTTTGAACCGGTCGACTTTAAATTCGTCGATATCTTGATCTTTGGGGATGCGATCATACACTTCCACTGAAAGCGTCGGCTTGCCAGGCAACGTCGCCAGCGCCTGATTCACGCTTTGGGCGTCTTGCAAGGTCTTTGCCGATAAGGTGTTGGTATGATCATTCAAATATTGATTCGCTTGTGCTTGTACCGGTGTCGCCCAGATCAGTACCCCGAAAAATACCAACAAGCCGACCCACCATTGATGCTTTTTCATGTCCCCACCTCCCACTTGAATTATCTCAAATTAAGTCGGATAAAGCACGACAAATTAATGGAAAGGTATCCATGCTCGTGTCATAATTATTTTGTTAGGGTTTGGGACACAAAGGAGGAAATTATGGGTAATCCTTATTACGGTGCAGGTGGGCTCAAGGCGATTCGCGGCTTTTTTGCCAATTACACCAACTTCTTTGGCCGTAGCAGTCGCAAAGAATATTGGTGGTGGCACTTAAGCGCCGCTTTGGCGATCGCAATCGTTGGCTTTGGATTGACATTGGGGATGTTTGGCTCATGGGCTAACTTGATGCGCGGCAACACCGGAGACATGCACGGCGGACAAATCGTGGCATTGTTGGCTTTTGGGAGCTTAGGCGGCGTGTTTGGAATAGGCACGCTCATTCCCCATGTGGCATTAAGCGTGCGCCGATCGCGCGACGCCGGCATTTTTTGGGGCTGGGCGATTTTATTGGAAGCGATCATCGTGATGTCTCGTTTTGTCCCAATGCCGTTGCCTGCCACTTGGGTCAATGGCGTGACCATCATGTGTTTGGTGATCGATATCGGGATCTGTTGTTTGCCTAGTCGCAAGCCGGCTCACATGTCACTTCGCGGCATCAAAATGGTTGTCATTCAACGCCTGCAAGTCGTTTTTGCTGGCGGCTCGATCGTCTTAACGATCGTTGCTTTGATCATGCATTGGCACTGGCTCATCGGTTTATTATTAGTCGCCAATATGGTGTTTTCCGCAGCAATGAACGCCTTGATGCGCGAAGGTCGAAAGCGTGCCGGGAAGATCTGGTCGCTTGCCGATCAACTTAACTTGTCGGCATCAGACTTACAGCGCCTCACACATGCTTACACCGTAGCAAACTGGGAAGACTCTCGCCCGCAGCATTTGTTGTTCATCCCAGACACCAGCGTCGCGATCGATTTGATCACGACATTAGAAACGCAAGTACAAGCCTTAAGATGAATGACCGTTATGTTGCGCCATTACGACGCGTTAGCCGCAACATCAAAAGGTTGATT
Organism: Lacticaseibacillus salsurae; assembly: GCF_045862175.1. NCBI lineage: Bacteria > Bacillati > Bacillota > Bacilli > Lactobacillales > Lactobacillaceae > Lacticaseibacillus > Lacticaseibacillus salsurae. Next base: position 13,336 of record NZ_BAAFZI010000027.1, read on the forward strand.
GCACATTTTGCCTAGGAGGACCGATGAAAAAACTCAACTCACAGCTTATCATGACTGCGCTTATCATATTTATTGTGGTCTTTTTACTCGCCAGATTTTTGAACTTTTAACGCTTTTACCTGTTGGTGCACCAAACTTTTTAGCTCCGAACCATCAAAATGCCACCAGGCCACTTTTTGAGGATTTCAGAAAGTGGTCTGATGGCATTTTTTAGGGATTTAAATGCTTGATGCGGGAATGGGGTTGTTGGTTTAGTTCACTAACCCAGTGATCTTCGCCCACAAGCTGGCAAAGAAATTCCCGATCGCATCGAGGATCTTTTGCAATAAGTTGCGGTTTTCTTGGGTATCTAAGCCTTTGAGCTTAGAAAACAAGTTTTTGGCGCTGGATTGGATCGAACTGGCCAGCTTTGAAGCTTGGGCTTTGAAATCACTGGACTTCAAGGCACCGGAGTTTTGAATCTTAACCATCAAGTTAATGATCTGTGTGCGTTGGTTATTGTTGATGATGTTGGTCAAATTGTTGGCTTTTAATTGCGAGTCCACAATGTTGCCAATGGTATTTTGCGACAACGTCTGCTCACCAGAATTGGATTGCGTCGCCATGTCTTTTTTCATTCCAGCGACGGCGTTATTCAACTGCTTGTCGGTGTAGCCATCTTTGCCTTTATTGGCATCCGTGATCCCAGACAAGGTGTTGACTTCGCTTTGCGCCGCATTGATCTGGCTGGCATTCAGCGTTTCCCCGTTTTGGGCAAAAGCGGCGTAAACCCCAGCTAGCGCCCCAGAGCCATCAATGGAAACTGCCGACGTGATGAAAATGTTGGCATTGGTCACCCCAGCGGTCACGGCAGCGTTGCGGTACTGGTCGCTGGTGATCGTGGTGATATTATTGGTTCCGTTATAAGGCACAATGGTCACATTGATGCCACCAGTGGAAGTTTTTTGCACCAAAGCCGACGACCACACGCCAGAAGTCGACGTGAACGTGGAGCCGCTGGGGTTCAAATACTTCACCAAGGTATCGCCATTGACTGTCAACTGCGAGACGTTGGACACATTGGCAGCATTCTCCAAGGTAGATAAAGTGCCGGATTTTTGATCGCTGGTCAAGCTGACACCAAGCGTCGCCACTGGTGTCCAAGTATCATCGGCGTGCACAGTATGGGTGCCGAATGCAACCGTGGCTAACACGACTGCACCTAAGGCCAAAAGGATTTTTTTCATGAGTTCGCTCCTGGATTGATTTAACATCATGATACTAAACTGCCGCCGTCTTGACTGCATTGACGACTATTCTTAAGCGGTTCTTACGCGATTATGCCGCGGCTTAATAACTCGCGTGCATGTGGATGCAAGTGGATCGGCGCCACTGCGGTGAGCTAATACTTTGATCTGACCAAGTTGGGCAAATGCAGACGTAGGCGGGGCGGCAGAACAAGGTGAAATGGGCAATTGCCCGTGGCAGTAGGATCAAACATGACGCCGGGTTTAGGCGGCATGCGCAGATCCTACCGGCAAATATTGAAACAGCGTTTTTTGCTGGTTCAATATTTAGGCGTAAAAGCCTTGAAACGGGCTTTGTTTCAAGCTTTGAAGCCGGCCGCACCGGCAACTTGCCCAGTTCACCGCCGTGGCGCCGACCCGCCGGCACTTAAACGCCAGCGTTGAAAGCTTCGAGATGTTGGTACAGCGCCCCTTCGCGCAAACCGTATTGCGAGAAGGTCAAGCGATCTGAATCCAAAAAGCGGATCATCATGACCACTGGCACTAAGCCGCCAACGATAATATCAGCGCGGTATTTGGCCAAGCCAGGAATGGCTTTGCGTGCTTCTAAGGAACTTGAGATGACTTGTTTGAAAATAGCATTCACTTGATCGGTGCTCATACGGTAGCCGTGAATATCTTCATAATTGGCCACCGCATCTTTGCGCCGCTGGATCTTAGCTAACGTCCGATTGGACCCGCCAAGGGCGACGATCGGTAAGTTTTGGGCTTTTTTTAGCCACCAAATGCCGTTGAAAGTCCGATTGACTGAGGTGATCACGTCAAACAATTCTGCGGCGCTGACCGTGTCGCCATGTAAGTAGCGTTCAGTTAAGTTGACCGAGCCAAACGGAATGGAGATCAAATGCTGAAGCTTGCGGTTTTGCACCAAGATCAATTCCGTCGACGCGCCACCGGTGTCCATGATCAAGGCATTTTGGATCGGCAAGGTGTTGATCACGCCTAAAAAATCCAACTCGGCTTCTTTGGTGCCTGGGATCACGTGAATGTCGACGCCAACGGTTTTTTTGACGCGCTTCAAAAAGTCTTTTTGATTGGCGGCCATGCGCGTGGCGGCAGTGGCATACGCTTCAAGGCTCAGCTGCGGCAAGTTGGCATATTGGCGCTTGAAGCCGACTAGCGCTTGGATCGTGCGCGCCATGGCAGGTTCTTGTAACACGTGGTCTTCGCCCATGCCTTCTGACAAGCGCACCATTTCTTTGAGCTTTAAGACTTGCTTGACGCTTGAATCTTCATTGACTTGCCACACACTTAAGCGCGCAGAATTGCTGCCTAAGTCGATCACACCGAAATGTCTCATTTGTTTGCCTCCATATTGTCCGGCTCAAGTATACCAAAAAAGATCCAAACCGTGATGATCTGGATCTTTTAATCTGTCAGTCGTCTTGTGGGGCTTTCATCGGCGTGAAGCGATGCAAGTCAGCGGGATCATCATCGGCATGCGCGGCGCGTTGGGCGTTGGCGGCGGCTTGTGCTGCTTGCATGAAGACTTGTTGTGAGTCGATCAAGGCTTTGCCGCGCAAGTCGACGCGTTCCCAAGTGGCGTCTGGTTGCAAGATCCGCGTTTTGACAGTATCCGACCACATGGTATCAAAAATGCGCATCACTTTAGCATGCACGTCATCCGCTAAAATCGGAAACAGCAATTCCACGCGCCGCGACAAGTTGCGTTTCATGAGATCAGCGCTGGATAAGTACAACGTTTCATCCCCATTGGCGTAGAAATAATAGATCCGACTGTGTTCCAAAAAGCGCCCGACGATCGAATGCACGGTGATATTTTCAGAGACGCCTGGGATGCCAACTTTCAAATTGCAGATCCCACGCACCAGCAGTTCCACTTTCACCCCAGCGGCACTAGCGGCATATAGTGCTTGGATCATGCGGGTGTCAGATAACGAGTTCATTTTCATGCGGATCAAAGCTTGGCGGCCGGCTTTGGCGTTTTGGATCTCTTGGTTGATGTTATCGATCAAGTGGTCGCGGATCCCCATTGGCGCGATCACCAACTTGTGGAAGTATGCCGGTTCTGAAAAGCCTGACAACATGTTGAAAATGTTGCTGGCGTCGGCGCCCATTTCGGCATTGGCAGTAAACAAACCCATATCCGTGTAGAAATTGGCAGTGACATCGTTATAATTCCCGGTGGCCATATGCATGTAACGCCTGATACCGGTTTCCTCACGACGCACCACTAAGGCCAACTTCGAGTGGGTTTTTAAGCCCACTAACCCATAGATCACATGACACCCAGCGCGCTCCAGTTCTTGGGCCCAATGCACGTTATTTTCTTCATCAAACCGGGCTTTAAGTTCTACCAATACCGTGACTTGTTTGCCGTTTTGGGCGGCAAGTTTCAAGGAACTGATGATCGGCGACTTAGACGACACGCGATACAGCGTCATTTTCACCGCGAGCACTTGCGGGTCAACCGCCGCTTGGTGGATAAAGTCCACCACAGTGGCAAAGGATTCATAAGGATGTTGCAACAACACATCATGGTCGCGGATCACATCGAACAAGTTGCCTTTAAGTTCAGTGGCACGATATGGCGTGAACTTGGCATAACTCAACTCTGGCAAGCCTTGGGTCAACTTGGCGAGTTTGGACATGAAGTTCAAGTCGATCGGGCCTTTGATCGCGTAAAGATCAGCGTTTGACGTTAATTCCAAGCCTTTGAGCAAATGCTTTTTGAGATATTTGCCCATATCAGCGTCATATTCCAAGCGCATCACTTTCCCATGCTGGCGCTTTTTAAGTTGGGATTGGATCTCTTTCATTAAGTCTGACGTGTCTTCTTCAGCGACATCTAGATCCATATCCCGCGTTACCCGAAACGCGGCGCATTCTTGGATCGTGGCGCCAACAAACAGTTCATCCAAATAATGCTCGATGATCGTTTCCAGCAAAATGAAATCATTCGGTGCGTCTGGCAAGCGCACCACCCGTGGGAACACATCAGGCACTTGCACCAAGGCAAACGCTTTGGCTTCGCTGTCTTTTTGCAACCGGATCGCCAAGTTCAACGAATTGTTGCTTAAAAATGGAAACGGCCGCGTTGGGTCCACTCCCATTGGCGTGAGCACCGCATATAACTCTTGATGAAAATAATCATCTACGAATTCATGTTGACGATCGCTTAATTCATCAAATTGCCGCAAGCGCACGTTGACGTCTTCAAGCGCTGGCCGCAACATGCGCGACCAGGTGTTATATTGCTTGTCGACCATGGTGTGCACGGCTTTGGAGATCGCTTCAAGCTGGTCGCTTGGCGTCAACCCCGCAGCGTCTGGGCGCTGATAGTCGACGGCGACCATTTTGCGCAAAGACGCCACACGCACGTTGAAGAATTCATCTAAGTTCGATTGGGTGATGCCTAAAAAGCGTACCCGCTCCAACAGTGGATTTTCGCGGTCGCGGGCTTCTTCTAACACCCGGTCATTGAATGCGACCCAAGATAATTCACGATTGGTGAAATATTTGGGATCTTCGAATTTTTTGGTCATATCGATAGTCTTCCTTTCAACACGATCGGCAAGCCAAATACCGCCGCGAAAAATTGGCCTTTGCGTTTCAACGTCCAACGCTCCAATTCCACATCGTCATTGGCGGTGGCAGTCAAGACGATTTTATCTGGGCGCTGCGATACGCGAATGGACATGATCTTTTGTTGGCGCGAGGCATCTAAGCTATCCGCCACCCGCAAGATCGCCGACAACTTGGCAATGGTCAACCGCCGCGCTGACGACATCAACGGCAAGTCGCCTAAATCGATTTGCGGCGAATCGCTTGAGTGAAACCGGGCAATGGTGGCAACCATTTGTTGTTCGATGGCATCAAGTCCCATCAATTCAGACGCGCGAATAATGTAATCAGAATGTTCATAATGTTTGTGGGTATCCACGTAACTGCCGATATCATTGACGATCGCGGCGATCTGCAACAACAAGCGCTCGCGTTTGCCTAAACCATGGAGCTTTTTCAAACGGTCAAACAGTTGCAAAGCAAATGTCACCGTCACGTCGCGGTGTTTGGGATCGACTTGATAGCGATCGGCTAAATTCTGCGCCGAGATCACGATTTCTTGGGTGGGATCTAAGGCCACTGGCTTGTAGCCGGCAGAAAGCGCGGAATTAACTTCCAAGCCGTCGATCATTTTGAGATTGGACACCCAGATCTTTGAGGCGTGCAAGGTTTTGACCAAGCGATACACCAATAATACCGTTGGCAAAACTTGCGACACTTGATTCAGCGGTAATTCGTAGGTGTCAGCCAAGTATTGATCTGATGAATGGATAACCTCGTGGTACAACAGATCAAAGCCTTCGCGATCAGTTTCCACCGCAGTTTTACCAGTGGGAATCAAGGTTTCTAACAGCGACAAAGCGCTGCCCATGATGATCATGTTGTGATAATCCACGTCTGCTGGCAACAAGCGCATGAAATCCACCAGCCGCGAGTCGATGAAGTCGCGCATCACTTCCACGTAATTAGGGACACTAGCTTGAATGTCGCTCATCACTTCAAACACCCGCAGCGGGCCTAAGCTCAGATTGCGTGAAAACCCGAATTCGCCATTGGTAAACGCCGTCAATTCCACCGAACCACTGGAAATATCGATCAACACGGTGCCTTTTTTGGTGATGGTTTCAAAATTTGGAAAGCGGGCAAACACAGCTTGCGTGCGGTAGAACGCTTCTTGCGACAACGTGGCGCGCTGGATCTGCCAGCCGGTACGCGAAACGATTTGATCCCAAACAAATTGGGCATTGTCTGCTTCAAAAAAGCTGTGGCTGCCGACCACTGTGCTGTCAGCTACCCCATAGTCGTGAAATAATTGGCGGATCGTGTTTAATGCCAGCACCGCCGCGTCGACGGTGTCAGGTTGGATCTGATGGGTGGCAAAAATGTCTTCACCGATCGCCACTGGATACTGGCCGCGCTCTAATTCGTTTAGCGTCCGCAAATTGGTGATACTAAAAAAGATTGCTTGTGCGCCGATCACGATGAATCCCCGGTCGCTTGTCATTATCCAACACTCCTTGTTTAACGCGTTTTGCACGCGATTGGTTGCTTGCTTACATGAAAGCTTGGCGCCTGGGCCAACTTTCCGCCTAGTCGCTGGCACTAACTCCATGATAACACCTCAAAAGCGTTATCGCAGATATTGGAATGGCTTTCATTTCTGTGGCGCATGTGCTACGCTATTTTTAATGAAACGATTATAATCCTTTTGGAGGCTTAAGATGAAACTCATCAATCTAGGACAATCTGGTTTACTGGCATCCCCCGTCGCATTAGGGGTCATGCGCATCACCAAGCTTGATGTCAAAGGCGCCACCGAATTACTCGAGCGCGCTTATGGTGCTGGGATCAACTTTTTTGACAATGCCGATATTTACGACGGCGGCAAAGCCGAAACGCTTTTTGGCCAAGCACTGAAAAACGCAAGCTTCAACCGCGATGACGTGTTGGTCCAAACCAAAGTTGGCATTCGCCCAGGCGAAGCTTATGACTTCTCCAAAGCCCACTTAGTTGAAGCCGTTGACGCGTCTTTGAAGCGTTTAGGGTTAGATTATGTTGATAGTTTGTTGCTGCATCGTCCGGATGTGTTGATGGAACCAGACGACATCGCTGAAGTCTTCTCCAGCTTGCAAAACGCCGGCAAAGTTCGGCAGTTTGGGGTTTCTAACTTCAACCCTGGCCAAGTGGCGTTGTTGCAACAAGCTGTTGGCCAGCACTTATTCGCCAACCAATTACAATTATCCTTGAAGCACACTGGCATGATCGACTTTGGTTTCCACACCAACATGACCGACGAACGCGCCACCGCGCATGACGACGGCATTTTGGAATATAGCCGCTTGCATCACATGACCATTCAAGCTTGGAGCCCTTACCAATACGGGTTCTTTGAAGGCGTGTTTATCGACAATCCCAAGTTCCCAAAGCTCAACGACAAGTTGCATGAACTTGCCGACAAGTATGGCGTTGATGTCAACGCCATTGCCGCAGCTTGGATCTTGCGCATCCCTGGCGACTTCCAAGTGATCGCCGGCACCACCAACGCCAAGCGCATCGAAGGTATCGCCAAAGCTGGCGACATCACCTTGACGCATCAAGACTGGTACGACTTGTACTTAGCTGCAGGCAACGATCTGCCGTAACTTAAAAATGCTCAGCCGAAAATTTTCGGCTGAGCATTTTTTGACGCATTCGCGTGGTTATGCGCGGGTGGTGCCGCGCGCGACGAGTTGCGGCGTCAGGAGCACTTCGCCTTGTTGCGCGCCAGATTGATCGATTTTTGACAGCAACATTCGCGCTAAATGCTCGCCTAAACTCATCACTTGTTGTTGCACGGTGGTGAGTTGCGGGTTAGAGACTTGATCCAAAAAGACCCCATCAAAGCCGATCACCCCAAAGTCTTCCGGGATGCGGCCGCCTCGCGCCAAGATCGCCCGCACCACCCCGATGGCTAAGCGATCTGATGCGCAAATAAAACAAGTATTGCGCGCAAATTCGGCCCAATGCGCATCGATGAACGCTTGAGAAATATGCGAGCGGTTGGCCATGCGGTGGATCCGCGGCACCAAGCCATGTTGTTGCAAGGTGTTGATATAGCCGGCTTCTCGCGAATATTCAAACGGCTCTTTGACATTGATGCCAATAAAAATCAGCGACTGATAGTTTTTGGCTAAGGCGTATTCAGTGGCCATGGTTTCGCCAAGTTTGTTATCTGTGTCAACAAAATCATACCCATAACGATTCTCACCATATAACACCAACGGCTTGTCCAATTGATCCAGCCATTCAGAATCTTTGGTGCGCGCGCCGGTGATCAAATAGCCATCCGCATTGCCGGCATGAAGCTTCTCGCGATCTGAGATCAGCTGCAAGGCATATTGTTGTTTGTCCAACCCGCGAGCAATGCCAAACATTAAATTCATATAATAAGGTTCAGTGGTGTCGATGTCTTCTAAGATCAAGAATTTGATCACATTGGTGCGGTTTTTCGCTAAGGCCTTGGCCGCTAAGTTGGGATGATAATTCAGCGTCTGCATGGCATCCAGCACCAACTGCTGCAGGTCTTCGGTCACTTGTTCAGGATGGTTGATCACCCGCGAAACCGTCATTTTTGAGACATTGGCTGCTTTTGCCACGTCAGATAACGTCGCCATGTTACGCCCTCCATTCGTTTTCACTAGTATTCTACCACGACAAGCGCTGCCAACACCAAGAAGTCGCCTTTCGTGACAAAAATAGTAAGTTTGCGGAATCAATAAGAGGCCAAGACATCATTAAAAGTGACGAAATAAGCCCGACGATCACCAAGATGTACACGCGATCAAGCAACGCATCAGCAGATAATGCCCCTGCCAAGCAGATCCTAAAATCGGGATTTACTCGTCAGGGGCATTATCTACGGTGCTAAGACCGCTTTATGGCTCAGCCACGTGGTCTTAATACGCGACATCAAATTTGCCGTCGCGATGGACCCAATATTCATGTAATTCACTAGTAGCACCAGTATCATCGACGCCATAAGCGCCGACTTTATAGACAAAGGCGCCAGCTGAATCATTGCCAGTCCCAGCGGCTTTATAACTGGAGATCGTATCAGTTTGCTCGCTGGGATGAGCTTTGAAGTAGCCTTTGACGATTTTCACCGCAGTGGTGGCTGTCACCGCTTTGGTGCTAGAGGATTTGGCCTTTGGCTTCGAAGATGAGGCTTTTTTGCTGGCAGTGTGGGCGCTGGCAGTCGATTTTGACGCGACTGGTTTGGCTTTGTGGCTACTCGTACGGCCAAGCTTTGTCGCTGACACTTGATACACGCGCTGCGCTACTGCAGACACTTGTGGCCAATAGCGATGCCCGACAAATGTCAACGCCGCGCCGATCACGATCAAAATGGCCAACCATCGCGTATGCCCAATGGTTTGACGATGATGCCGGCGCTGGGTGCGCAAATGCTGGGTGCGCCCGATATGATTGAACCGGTGCACATAGCCGATGATCACCAGCACCAACAACACGCCCCAAACGAGTTCTTGGAACCATAACTGTTTTGCGATTTCGATGACTTGCCCCATGTTCGCCCTCCGCAGCAATAAAAATCTTGTTATGTCGATTTTGCACTGAATGAGTAGAACTTGCAAGCACCTTCACAAATATCCTGATCATCTCGCTTGCCTGGGCCTCAACTCGGTGCACGCTTTTGGCCTGATCAGCACGGCTTCAACACAACAAATGCCTTCGCACCGCGCATTTTAAGTCAATGCGCGGCACCAAGGCACTTGCGGATGGATCAATTAGCCACCTAAGTAGGCTTTTTGCACTTCTGGGTCAGCCAACAAGTCAGCACCACTGCCTGTCAACTTCACGGTCCCGTTGGCGATAACATAACCGCGATTGGCGATTTGCAAAGCTTGCAAGGCGTTTTGTTCGATCAGCAAAATGGTCACATGTTGTTGGTTGATGGTTTTGATGATGTCGAAGATCTTTTGGATGTAGATCGGTGACAAACCCATGGAAGGCTCGTCTAACATCAGCAGTTTTGGTTGCGCCATCAATGCGCGCCCCATCGCCAACATTTGTTGTTCGCCACCAGAAAGTGTGGCGGCATCTTGGTTTTTGCGTTCTTTTAACACAGGAAATTGGTCAAATACATTGGCCAACACGTCGCTTTGTTCGTTACGCGGCACCAAGTAAGCGCCCATTTTCAAGTTTTCCATTGTCGACAAACCAGCAAAGATCCGCCGACCTTCTGGCACTTGCGCCACGCCGGCCCCAACAATGTGGGCGGCAGACATTTTGGTCAACTCATGGTCGTCATATTTGGCACTGCCGCTAGCGGCTTTCAACATGCCTGATAAGGTATGCACGATCGTCGACTTGCCGGCACCGTTTGCGCCGATCAAGGTGACGATCTCGCCATCTTGCACATTGAAATCCACGCCTCGTACTGCTTGAATGGCGCCATAGTTGACTTTCAGATCTTGAACCTCAAGCATGCACGCCACCTCCTAAGTACGCTTCGATCACGGCGTCGTTGTGTTGGATCTCACTTGGGGTACCTTCTGCCATCAACTTGCCGTGGTTCAACACATAAATGCGCTCAACCAATGACATGACTAACGACATATCATGTTCGATCAACACCACCGTCAAGCCAAATTCGGTTTGCAGGCGCTTGATCAAATGCGACAAGTCAGCCGTTTCTTCAGGGTTCATCCCGGCAGCTGGTTCATCCAAAAAGATCAACTTAGGATCCGTCGCCACCGCCCGCGCGATTTCCACACGTCGCTGGGTGCCATAAGGCAAGTTGGCGGTGATCACATCAGCGACTGGCGTCAGATCCAGTTTGGCTAAGATCTCATCGGTCCATTCATTGGCCAAAGCTTCTTTTTTGAAAAAAGCCGGCAAGCGGAAAATGCTTGACACAAAGCCTTCAGTATAACGATGCGTCATCGCTGCTTGCAAGTTTTCACGCACAGACAATTGTTGAAACAAGCGAATGTTTTGGAAAGTCCGCGCAATGCCCATTTTAGCCACTTGATACGGACGCTTTTTGTCTAACGACACCATGTCGCCATCAACGCGAAAACCGACAGTGCCTTCAGTAGCTGGGGAAACCCCAGTCAAGGCGTTGAATAAAGTGGTTTTGCCGGCACCGTTTGGCCCGATCAAGGCGACTAATTCGCCGCTTTCAACATGCATCGATACGTCTTCGACCGCTTTGAGCCCGCCGAAGATCTTGGACACGTGGTCCACTTGTAATAATGTGGTCATGCGGCGTCCTCCTTTTTCTTACGGAAACGATCTAACACCCGAGCAAATGAGAATTCATAACGCCCTAATAAACCAGATGGCTTAAAGACCATGATCACGATCAAGGCCACGGCATAGATCACCATCCGCAACGTCCCGAAACTTTGTAATACCGTATCCAAAACACCTAATACGATCGCCGCAACAAAGGTCCCGGTCATGGAACCGACCCCGCCTAATACGACAATGATCAACATGGCGATGGAGCTCATGATCCCAAAGTCCGTTGGGGCAATGGTTTGAATGTAGCTAGCATGCAAAGACCCAGCAACCGCAGCCGTTGATGCGCCTAACACAAAGGCGGCCAACTTCCATTTAGTCGGGTTGATCCCGACGGCTTCTGCGGCGATTTCATCATCACGCAGCGCTTGGATCGCGCGGCCAGCACGCGAATGGGCGAAGTTGACAATAACGATAGTGGTCAAGCAAACGCAGATATATACCACTGGCCAGGTGGCGAATTGCGGAATATTGAACAAGCCCGCAGCCCCATTGGTGATTTTCATGTTGTTGATCACCACGCGAATGATCTCGGCGGCGCCCATTGTGGCGATGGCCAAGTAGTCCCCTGACAAACGCAACGTTGGCACCCCAACAATGATCGCAGCGATCACAGCGATCACGATACCGACCACGATCGATACCAAAAAGCCGATAGTCGTCGGCATCATTTGCAAAATGATCCCAGTGGCATAAGCGCCAACGGCCATGAACCCAGCATGGCCTAAGGAGAACTGACCAGAAAAGCCGATGATCAAATTCAACCCAGTGGCTAAAATGATGTTGATGCCGATGGTGACTAACATGTTTTCAATGAAGGCATCGATCACGCCGACATAAACCAACGTGTTGATGATGACGAAGCCGACGATCATGACGGCCAGCCAGCAGGCAATGGCTTGGAGTCTTTTTTTGGTCATAAGCTTACACCTTCTCCTTCACATTCTTGCCTAACAACCCTGCAGGCAGCACGATCAAAATCAAGATCAACACGACATACACTGCCGCGTCTTTATAAGCGGACAAGCCGATCGCTTGCACGCCGGTTTCCAATAACCCGATCAAAAAGCCGCCGATGGCCGCCCCTGGAATCGAGCCGATGCCCCCGACAACTGCGGCCACAAAGGCTTTGATCCCTGGGGTCATCCCCATTAATGGATCGATGGAGTTGTAATACAACCCGATCAATACCCCAGCCGCTCCAGCTAAAGCGGAGCCTAAGCCGAAGGTAAAGGAGATCACGTGATCTGGGTTGATGCCGACTAACGCCGCGGCTTCTTGATCCACCGCAACAGCGCGCATGGCCGTGCCCATTTTAGTTTTTTGAATGATCAGTTGTAACAAGATCATTAAAATCAACGCCGTAACTAAGATCAACACTTGAATGTTAGACACGCTGATCCCAAAAGCAGTGAAGTTATGTTGCTTGACCACTTGCGGGAAGTTACGGGTATTGGCGCCGAATAAATATGACATCCCATTTTCCAAGAAATAAGAAACCCCGATAGCCGTGATCAAAGCGGTGATCCGTGGTGAATTCCGTAATGGCCGATAAGCGAGATATTCAATGATCATCCCAGCCAATGCGGTCACGATCATGGCGGAAAGCAAGGCTACGATAAAGTCCACGTGATACGTGTTGATCACATAATAGCCCCAAAATGCCCCTAGCATGTAAATGTCACCATGCGCAAAGTTGATCAGTTTGATGATCCCATAAACCATGGTATATCCCAGCGCTAACAGCGCGTAGATACTCCCTAGTGACAGACCATTGATGGCTTGTTGCAATACTGTATGCAAGAGATCGCCTCCTTAATTTCAATTGATATGCTTCGATAATTGCTGATATGGCCAAAACCATCACCTTTAACGTGCTTCTTAATATAGAAGCAACCCATTTTGGCGACGGCTTAGATCCTCATGACACGCGGCGATACGTCGCTGGCCTGTGACAGTGAGATCAGCTGGAACTTCACCAGCTCCAGTTGATCTCACCACCAAATTTTGCGTTATGGGCAAAATTTAGCAGCCGCGGCTAACTGTGCGTGACCACGCCCAGCAGTCGTTGATTCCAGCGCTCACGCCAAAGTGTGAGCGCCGATAATCAGTGCAATAGCAGGCGACTGGTGCCGCCTGCTATCCACCAATTATTTGACCACAGTTGCGGAGACGGCTTTGCCATCAACCAGCTTTTCAACTGAGATCGTCTTTTCAGGGTTATGCTTGGAATCGATGGTCATGGTCCCAGTGACCCCTTTTAAGTCTTTGACTTTGCCTAAAGCCTTGGCGATGTCAACAGAGTTTGTGGACTTGGCATCTTGGATGGCTTGTTTGACCAAGTAAACCGAATCGTAACCTAAAGCGTTGAACGCAGAAGCCGTGGTGTGATGCTTGGCTTTATAAGCATCCATGAAGTTGGCCACGGTCTTATCAGACTTAGCTGACAGCGTGGAGAATGGCGTGGTGTAGTAAACGTTGGTCACGTTCTTAGCCCCAGCGATCTTGGCCAAGGAAGGATCCATCATCCCGTCACCACCAACGATCGGGGTGTTGATCCCCATTTGCCGAGCTTGCTTGATGATCAAGCCGATTTCAGTGTAGTAACCAGGCACGTACAAAGCGTCAAAGCCTTTGTTCTTCAACGTGGTCAACACCGCGTTGAAGTCTTTGTCGCCAGCTTGGAAGTATTGCGTGGAAACCACAGTGCCTTTGTATTCTTTCTTGAACGCAGCGGCTAAGCCTTTGCCGTAATCGTTAGAGTTATCGGCTAAAATGGCCACTTTCTTGGCTTTCAAGTCTTGATCGACGAAGTTTGCGGCTTTGGTCCCTTGGAAATCATCGGCAAAAGTCGTCCGGAATGCGTAAGGTTGGACTTTGCCATCTTTTTGCAAGGTGTAAGCCGGCGCAGTGGCTGATGGTGACACTTGCGCAACTTGAGCTTTAGTTGCGTTGGATAATGCGGCAGTGGCAGCCCCAGTAGTGGCTGGCCCGATCAAGACAGAGGCTTTAGAATTACCAGCCAAGTCTGCGGCAACTGAAGCCGCAGTGGAAGTGGCTGATTTGTTGTCTTTGGTGATGGTCTTGAACTTGTAAGTCTTGCTGCCGACTTTAAAGCCGCCAGCTTTGTTGATGCGAGAAACCGCCAAATCGATCCCGTTATTGACTTGTTCCCCATAACCGCCGGCAGCGCCAGACAATTCGATGTTGACCCCTAATTTGATAGTAGAGCCAGTGGCTGAATTACCTTTACTTTGTGCTTTGGCAGCACAGCCGCCTAACACGGCAACAGAAGCCAGCACCGCGCCAACTTCTGCAAAACGTTTGACCATTGATTTCTGCATTGAAGATCCCTCTTTCTCGTTTTCCAAGCTTTTTGACGCCATTTAAGTTCGTCATGTGAATGTATCTATAATACATGGGAATATTATTAAAAGTCAACGAAATATTCACATTTTTCTCAACGAATTCAAATTTTGCAAATCTTTAACGGGTGTTGTTAAAGGATTTCTCAATGAGAATACTCACATTTAACGTTGTGAGTGGTCACTTGACGAGATGCCACACTTCGTTTATTCAACCGCAGTGGCGCTGGTGACTTTACCTTTGGTGAGTTGTTCAACCACGATCGGCTTTTCTGGATCATGGTTTTTGTCAACAGAAGTCGTCCCAGTCACCGCTGGCATGTCTTTGATCTTGCTTAAGGCTTGGGCCACTTTGACAGAGTTGGTGGACTTGGCGTCTTCAATGGCTTGTTTGATCATCAGCACAGAGTCATAAGCTAAAGCAGAGAAAGTCGGCGCATCTTGGCCGTATGCTTGCTTGAAGTCAGCCATGAATTGCTTAGCCGTTTTGTTGGTGGCACCAGACATCGTGGAAAATGGCGTGGTGTAGTAGATCTTGGAGGCATTTTGATTGCCGGCGATCTTAGCGAGTTTCGGATCAGCCATCCCATCAGAGCCGATGATCGGCACATTGATACCAGCTTGGCGTGCTTGTTTGATGATCAAGCCGACTTCTGAGTAATAACCTGGCACATAGATCGCGTCGATATTTTTGGACTTGATGTTGGTCAACAAAGCGTTAAAGTCTTTGTCACCTTCAGAAAATGATTGCTTAGACACCACAGAGCCTTTGAAAGTCTTCTTGAACGCACTGGCTAACCCAGTGCCGTAATCAGATGAATTATCTTGTAAGATCGCCACGTTCTTGGCTTTTAAGGTGTTGTCTGCAAAGTGCGCGGCAGTTTCACCTTGTAAGTCATTGTTGAAACAAGCCCGAAAGACATAGGTTTGGACCTTACCATTTTTTTGTAAGGTGTAATCTGGATCCGTCGCTGATGGCGAAACCGATGGCACATAAGCTTTGGTGATATTGGGAATCGAGGCGGTGCCATCATTGGTCGTGGCTGGGCCAACGATCGCGGTGACTTTTTCTTTGGTGGCTAATTGCGCAGCCACTGAAGAAGAACCTGACGTGGTGGACTTGTTGTCTTGAATGACCGTTTGGATCTTCATTTTCTTGTTGCCGACTTTGATTCCACCGGCTTGGTTGATCTTTTTAACGGCCAGTTGGAAGCCTTGCTTTTGTTGTTCCCCATACCCAGCGGCGGCGCCAGACAATTCCATGTTCAACCCGATCTTCACTTTGTCGCCGGTAGCAGTGTTGCCTTTAGCACTTGAGCTTTTGGCGGTACAGCCAGCCATGGCCATGATCGCGGCGACAGTGGCCGCGGCCCCTACAAATTTAGTGATTGTCTTTTTCATGAGTATTCTTCCCTTTTTGTCATTTTTTCTGCTCACTGCGCGCGCCACAGTTTGCAACTCATTAAAAAATGGCCCCATCCGTTGTGGATGAGGCCAATCACCTAGTGGTGTGATGAGCCCCATCAACGCAAATCAGAGGGCTCAATTCGTAGTGTTGACTACGATCGAGTCCTCTGCTGCAACAACAAGGCCAAGTCTAGGCGGGAAGATACAAGTTTTTGATTTTGATTATTCATGATGTATCCCCCTTTTCCTAGATTAATGATTAATTAGAATTTACTATTGTTTCTCTTAATTGTCAACCGATTTTGGGAAAATAAATTTCTTCCACCAGCTTTTAGCTCTGTTATACTGGTCACATTGCGGTATTTCTGCGTGGGTGGCGGGCCATTGACCCGCTGAAAGCAAGTGCGGCGTCGGCTTGTGGTTTTGGACCACGAGATAATTAGCCGGCTAACTATCCCAACAAGCTACCGGCGTTCTACCCGCTATATCGACGTGTTGAACTGGTTGAATCAAAACCATTGATGGCTTAATGCGACCATTCAACTAGAGGTGAGGCGATAGTTAGCCGGCTAACTATCTCACGATACCAGGCAATAGGAACATATGAAAAAACTTTGGAGGCTAAAACATGGCAAAAACAAGTAAACGAACTGCGGCGATCCGCGCAGCTTGCGGGACTACCATGTGGGGCATCGGCGGGGTGTTGGCCAATGTCGTGTTTAACACCTCAAACGCCAGCCCGGCATGGCTAGTGTCGATGCGCTTGACTTGGGCGGGCATTGCGATGGTGATTTTTGCTGTGGCAACGAAACAACCGTTGATGCGTGTGTGGCACAACAAAGCCCATGCGATCCGGTTATTGTTGTTTGGCCTGATCGGCGTGGCGCTGGCGCAATTTACCTATTTATTGGCGATTTTTTATGGCAACGCGGCGCTGGCCACGATCATGTTGTCGCTGGTGCCGGCGATGATCACGGTGGTCACTTGCGTCAAAGCACGCACCATGCCGCGGCCGATCGACACCATGGCGATCGTCATCGCGTTAGTCGGCGTGTTCTTATTGGTCACTGACGGCAACCCCACTAAATTACATGTCGCGCCGATCGCGGTATTTTGGGGGATCTTAGCGGCAGTGACTGGGGCAGCTTACACGATGTTACCTAAAAAACTGTTGTTGGATGAACCACCTTTAGTCGTCGTCGGTTGGGGCTTGATCGTGGGTGCGGTGTTCATGAACTTTTTGGCGCCAGTGTGGCATGTGCCGGCTGGATTGCACTTGTATTCATGGGCGGCGATCGCTTTTATCGTGTTTGGCGCCACCTTCTTGGCGTATATTTTATATGTGTCCAGCTTAAAAACGCTGCGCCCGGCGATCGCGTCGATGATCGGCAACTTAGAGCCGCTGACCGCCACAGTATTATCGATCATTTTCTTGGCATTAGGGTTTCATGCCTTACAATTTATCGGCATCGTCATGGTATTAGGGGCCGTGGTGATGATGAGTTGGACGCCAAAGCGCAAGATTCAATAGCTCTAGGCAATCAAAAAGGATCACGGCAAAATGTCGTGATCCTTTTTTAGCAGTATCTATTGCTAGACAAGGACAGTTTGGCTCCACAACCGCTTATCCACTGGCCCCGAAATCCGTCGGGTGGTAAATCATGCCTGCCAGCTGCAACTTTCACCACAAAGTGCGTGGTTACTCGACTCATCGCATAGCCTTATCATATCACGCTTTGTACTTATCGCCAACTGGATGTTGATAAGTTTGTTCGGCTAACAGCTGTGCCAGCATGAACCCGACAGCGATGGCGCCAGCCACCATGGCCACGCGCACCGTGAGTTTGGAGGCTTTGTCGATTTGGCCTAACACCAACGCGCGCACTGCTTGATACGCTGTAGCACCTGGCACTAATGGTACCAGCCCAGGAATATTGAAAATGATCACGGGCATTTTTTTGATCCGAGAAAAGATCATCCCACAAAGGCCGATCGCAAAAGCCCCCAGTAAATTGCCCATCATGCGCCCGACTTGAAGGTCATAAGTCAACACCCAATACACGATCCAGCCGATCGCCCCAGCCCAGCCGGCGGAATTCAGCGCGCGGTGTGGCACATTGATAATAATGGCAAACGCCACGGTCGACACATAGCTAAAGCTCAATTGGATCAAAAACTGTAACCAATATGGCATGGCGCCCTCCTAGAAAAATCGAAAAATCAAAGCAATGCCCACGCCGATCGCCGCCGCTGACAACAAAGCTTCCATGCCGCGCGCAATGCCTGACAGCAAATGCCCAGCCAACATGTCGCGAATGGAGTTGGTGATCGCCACGCCTGGTACCAAAGGCATCACCGCGCCGATGATCACATTATCCAAATTGTGACCGACGCCTAAGCGCACCCCAGCCCAAGCGGTGATCCCCACGACAAATGCCCCGACCAGCTCAGAAATAAAGCGCACCTGCGTCAACGGACTGATCGTGGCATACGCAATAAAGCCTAATGCGCCAACCACTGCCGTTAATGGCATGTCAAACCAGTCATAAGCTTGGGCAAATACCACCATCAGCATCATGCTGCAGACCCCAGCGGCTAACACTTGCAACCAAAATGGGAAAAATGGCGTATTTTGATCCAAGTGATGCAACGCTTCATGCAGTTCATGTAGCCCCAATTCATTGGCCGCAAAACTGCGCGACAGTTGATTGACTTGCGCGACTTTTTCCATATCGATGGAGCGTTTGTCGATCGGCGACAATAGCGTTTTGGACTCATTGCCCAACCCAATAAAAATGCCTGTTGGCGTGGTAAATACCAAAGCATCTTGGGCGCCGCCATTCACGGCGATGCGCCGCATGGTGTCGTCGACGCGATACATTTCGCTGCCGCCTTCGATCATGATGCGCCCAGCCAGCAAGCACACTTCCAAAAGCTCGTTATGCATGTGTAGCTGCCTCGATGCTTTTTTCAAGATGAGCTTTGAGTTTTGCTTTGGGGTAAGCCCCAATGATTTTTTCATATGGTTTGCCTTCGTGATACACGACCATTGCCGGAATGCTTTGAATGTGGAACTGTTCGGCAACACTTTTATCCGAATCGATATTCATGGTCACCACTTGCATCGGCAGTTCAGCTTCTAAACTCGCCAGCATCGGGCTCATGATCTTGCAAGGCCCACACCAAGGCGCCCACAATTCTAAAACAGTGGTGCCGTGTTGGATCTGAGTCATTAAAGTTTTGCGCGTGACTGCTTTCACCATGATTTTCACCTCGAATTAGATTGTAACATGTTCACGGCTGTGATCGACTGCGTGCGCCATTATTTTTTATCTACGTCTCATAATGTCACGCCTGCTGGGGGATTTTGGGTGATGGCGCCAACGACTTTGTGCGGGACATAAGGCGCTTCTAAAGCCGCGATATCTTCTGGCGTCAGCGTCACGGCAAAAGCGCCAGCAGCATCATCTAAATATTTGGCTTTGGTGGCCCCGATGATCGGTGCCGCCACGCCTTTGGCCCATTGCCAAGCGATACTGATCTGCGCCATGGTGACGTAATATTTTTGCGCCTAAGCCTGCACGCGCTTGGTGATCTGCAAGTCAGACGCTTTGGTATGGTCATATTTGTCACTGGCTACCCGATCGGTTTTTGAACGTAAGGTGTCGGTAGTCCATTGTGGCCGCGCCAAGCGTCCTGCCGCCAGCGGACTATATGGCATCAGCGAAACACCCATTTGCCGGCATAACGGGATCATTTCACGTTCATCTTCGCGATACAACAGATTATAGTGGTTTTCCATCGCCACAAAAGGCGTCAGCTTGTGATCTCGCGCTGCCAGTTGCATATTGTAGAACTGATAGGCAAACATCGCCGAAGCGCCGATTGCCCGCACCTTACCCGCTTTTACCAAATCGTTAAGCGCCGACATGGTTTCTAAGATCGGCGTGTCGTAATCGAAGCGATGGATGATGTACAGATCCAAATAATCGGTTCCCAGTCGCTTCAAGGTGCCGTCGATTTCCCGATCAATGGCAGCTTTGGATAAACGTCCCGGGTTGAAATACACTTTTGACGCGATCACCACTTGCTCGCGCGGGACAAGTTGTTTTAACGCGCGCCCTAAATGTGTGTATTCCATGATCCGCCTCCACAAATTTCGTCGTCGCCTTTAATGTACGCCTTTGATCCTAGTTGTCGTCAAGTTTTTCAGAGAAATAAAAAATGCCGACCATTGATTTGGTCGGCTAAAGGCGCTTTGAATCTACACTGCTCGCGTCGTGCTTTTCAAAGCAACGCACCTACGGCTAGCTACGCAACAGGACCTGAGCCAAAAAGCGGCTCAGATCCTATTGCTAGGCTACCCTTGGTGCTAAAGGCGCTTTGAAAAGCACTGGACAAAAAAAGACCTGTCATCGACAAGTCTTTCATTAGCGTGGCGGCTTCCTACCCTCGCAGGCAGTTACCCACCAACTACTCTCGGCGTAGAGAAGCTTAACTTCTGTGTTCGGCATGGGAACAGGTGTATCCTTCTCGCTATCGCCACCACACTATTTTGTTGAAAGTTTGCACTTTCAAAACTGGACATCATTGTATTTAGTTGCCTTGAACCGTATTTGTGCTAACCACCTGCTGGCAATTACGACCAACAGGGTTTTTGGTTAAGTCCTCGACCGATTAGTACT